>CAZDKF010000078.1:376-5608 GCA_964505955.1 uncultured Rhodoluna sp.
ACCCGAGGTTGTCTCGACATCTCCGATTGGCAAAATTGCAACTCGTCGCATAACTGACGCGGCTTCGCAAGCAGACCCGCATGCCTTTCTAAAGAAACTGTCTAAGACCTACGCTCCCGGCGACAGTGACTTCGCATGGACCCGGCTAACTCTCTGGCGCGCGCAGCTAGCGGCCATTCTCGATCAGCCACCCTATGACCCGATTACCTCTGTTGAGGTAACCGGAGCTAGCGACTCTCCCTCAACTGATCTGCTAGCCGTGTGGCTTGAGATGAAGCTCAAGATAAAGGTTGAGCGCATTAGAACGAATCGCGGAAAAGCCGTATCTGGAATTCGTGGAGTCAAGCTAATTCGCAAATCGGGTGACATCGAGATTGTTCGGCGTGTTGCCGATGTTGCTACCCTCATTCAGCCAACGCAACCGACTCGCGAGATATCGTTGCCGCGCAGGTCGCTTCGCGACTGTTTGAGCGAAGATCTTCGTCGTTTAGACCCTGACGATCTCTTCGGAAAGGTCATCACCAAGGGTTTCGGCTCACGAGTGAAACTCTCGGCAAAAGGAAAACGATGACCTCGGTGGTTGTCAATAGGTTCAAGGATGCCGAAGGCGTGGCCGAAGCGGCAGCTGAGTACTTCGTTACTCGCCTGGCTGAGTTGCTCGAGCAGAAGCCACAGGTGCACGTGATGTTGACCGGCGGAACTGTCGGCATTGCGACGCTCTCTGCGATTTCGCGTCGCGAAGACGCCCATCTGCTCGAATGGAGTCGCGTTCATATCTGGTGGGGCGATGAGCGCTTCGTTGCTGCCGACTCAGAGCTGAGAAACGCTGTTCAGGCAAGGCGCGCACTTTTGAGCAAACTTGCTGTTGTCGAATCAAACATTCACGAATTCCCTTCGACCGATGCGGGTCTTTCACTATCTGAGGCAGAGCACCTATTCTCGGCTGAGGTGCTGGTCGAGTCACCCGAATTCGATTTGGCCTTCGTCGGCATGGGGCCAGACGGTCACGTTTGCTCGCTGTTTCCAGGCAAAGCCGCACCGGCTGTGGGCGCTCTAGTTATGGCCGAGCACGATTCGCCAAAACCTCCGCAGCAGCGATTGAGTTTCACCTATGCAGCAATGAACTCGGTTGAAGAATTGATTTTTGTTGTAGCCGGGGCAGACAAGGCGTCTGCCGTGAAGCAAGTTTTTGACCAGACCGCCGAAAAGCTTCCGGCAGCGCAAATTCGAGGTACAGCTAAGACAACTTGGTTTTTAGACCAGACCGCAGCAACCGAAAACTGGGGCTGCTAGTTACTTTTTGGTGGCAGATTTCTTTGCGGCTGCCTTTTCAAGTTTCTCGGCAGCAAGAGCCGCTGCCGCGGCTGCAATTCGCTTTGCTTTGATTAGCGCGATAGCTTCTTCTAGCAGCTGTTTCGCTTCGAGTTCTGAACGACGTTCCTTCACGTAGGCCAAGTGGGTCTTATAAGGCTCGTGTTTTGAATTCGAAGGCGGGTTCGCCTGGTCGAGGCCGGCCGGTAGGCCGCAGTTTGGGCAATCGATTTCAACCGGCAGTTCTTCGATTTCGACATTTGACGCAAACGCAGGGCTCTGAACGTGGCCCATGACGCAGTAGTAGTTTCTAACGATTCGGTCGGCCTTGAAGCCGCGATCCTCTTCGCCCATTGGCCCAGCGCCAACACGAGAACCACGGATTGCTGATCCCCCGTTGGTTGCCAATTTTCTTCCTTAGACCAGAGCGAATCGGGTGAAGAGGCCAAGAGTGATGATTACAACGATCCAGACGATTCCAAGGATGATGGTCACTCGGTTGAGGTTGCGCTCAGCTACACCCGATGAGCTCATGGTGCTGGTAACGCCACCACCGAACATGTCGCTAAGCCCGCCACCGCGGCCTTTGTGCAACAAGATCAGAAGGGTTAGCAGGAGGCTAGTGATAGCCAAAAGCACCTGTAGAGCAATTTGTAGAGCTGCCATTTATTCCTCAGTTTCTGAATCTAGAAAATTATACGCCGATGTGCTTCTGGAAGCGCGCTATACCGCTGAATTCATCGGCATCGAGACTTGCTCCGCCAACCAAAACCCCGTCAACCTCTGGGCTTCTTAGGAATCCAGCCACATTAGCGGCCTTGACTGAGCCACCGTAGAGAATTCTCGCTGCCGCGGCAACCTCTGGTGAGTGCTCGTCAGCAATGGCCTCACGAATCTTCGAGCACACAGCCGCGGCTTCTTCTGGGGATGCCACCTTGCCGGTGCCAATTGCCCAAACCGGCTCGTAGGCGATAACGAACTCGCCCAGGTTGGCGTGACCGGCAAGCGCGGCCAGGGTCTGTCTAACCGGCACAGCCGCCTGCCCCTCAGACTCGAGCTGCTCGAGGGTCTCGCCCACGCAAATGACCGGCACGAGTGAGTGTTTGAAGGCTGCAGCGGTCTTTGCTTGAACTGTCTCGTCATCTTCGTCGTGAAACTGACGACGCTCGCTGTGACCGACAAGCACATATCTAACATCTAACTTTTTCAAGAATGCACCTGAGATTTCACCCGTGTAGGCGCCGCTGTCAAACTTCGAAAGGTCTTGAGCTCCGATGCGAATCTCAAACTTATCCGCATCAATTAGAGTCTGCACGGTGCGCAAATCGGTGAACGGCGGAAAGACGGCAACCTCTGCGGTTGAGTAGTCGTGAGCCGCATCCTTGAGTGACCAAGCGAGTTTCTGAACCAAAGCGATTGCCTGCTGGTGATCGAGGTTCATCTTCCAGTTGCCTGCGATTAGCGGAATGCGATTCGTCATATGGTGCCTTCCTATCTAACTCTTAGCCTCAAGGCCCAAAACTTCGAGGCCCGGCAAGTTCTTGCCTTCTAGAAACTCCAAGCTTGCGCCGCCACCGGTTGAGATGTGACCGAACTGCGAGTCCTCAAATCCAAGGATGCGCACCGCCGCTGCAGAGTCTCCTCCACCGACAACAGATAGCCCAGAAACCTTAGTTAGTGCCGATGCAACTTCACGAGTTCCGTTTGCAAATTTATCGAATTCAAAAACACCCATCGGGCCGTTCCAGAAAACTGTCTTGGCTTCTGCGATCTCTCTCGCAAAGTTAGCAGCAGAGTCGGGGCCGATGTCTAGACCGATAGCGGCTGCACCAAATGCCGTGTCTTCGATATGATCTGCAGCGGCGACTAAAGCTTCAGCGTCGGCAGCGAACCTGTTTGCCACCACGATGTCGGTTGGCAACACGACCTCGACACCGAGGGCCGCAGCCCTTTGCAAATACTCGCGGCAGGTTTCAACTTGGTCTTGTTCGAGCAGGCTTGCGCCAACCTTGTAGCCCTTTGCTGCCAAAAAGGTGAACAGCATTCCGCCGCCGATAAGCAGTTTGTCTACCGTCGGCAGCAGGTGATCGATAACAGCCAGTTTGTCGCTGACCTTAGAGCCACCCAGAACCACGGCATACGGCCGCTCTGCCGACGCAGTCAGTCTGGTCAGCACGTCGAGTTCTTTTTCGATCAGCAAACCTGCCGAACTAGGCAAGAGCTTTGCCAGCTCGTAGACGCTTGCCTGCTTGCGATGGACAACGCCGAATCCGTCGCTCACAAAGAAATCACCGAACTCGGCTAATTTGGCAGCAAAACCCTCGCGCTCCGTTGGATCCTTGCTGGTCTCGGAAGGGTTGAAGCGTAAGTTCTCGAGAACCACCACCGCTCCCCGAGTCATTGCCTTAACAGCGCCGTGCGCCTCACTGCCCACTGTGTCGCCGGCGAAGAGCACATCCTGGTCTAGCAACTCCCCAAGCCGGGCTGCTACCGGAGCAAGCGAGTACTGGGCATCTGGCGCACCATCTGGGCGACCGAGGTGAGAGATGACAATGACCATCGCGCCATCGTTCACGAGTCGCTGAATGGTTGGCACCGAAGCGACGATTCTGCCGTCGTCGGTTATGCGGCCGTTTTCCAACGGCACGTTCAAGTCGCAGCGAAGAACTACGCGCTTGCCGTCGAGTGAAGGCAGGTCGGCGAGATGTCGCATTAGAGCTTGCTGGCTACTAGCTGAGTTAGTTCAACGAGACGGTTTGAGTAGCCCCACTCGTTGTCATACCAAGAGCTGATCTTCACGGTTCTGCCAATTACCTTGATTAGTCCCGCGTCAACGATTGATGAGTGTGGGTCTGTCACGATGTCGCTCGATACGATTTCGTCTTCGGTGTAGGCAAGGATTCCCTTCAGCGGGCCGCTAGCCGCAGCAGCCTTGTAAGCTGCCTTGATTTCTTCAACCGTGACGTCAACTTTTGAAACCAGGGTGAGGTCGGTGATTGAACCGGTCGGAACTGGAACGCGAAGCGCGTAGCCATCGAGCTTGCCCTTCAACTCTGGAAGAACAAGACCGATTGCCTTGGCTGCGCCGGTTGACGATGGAACGATGTTGATGGCCGCTGCGCGTGCACGACGAAGGTCTCCGTGTGGCCCATCCTGCAGGTTCTGATCTGCGGTGTAAGCGTGCACTGTGGTCATGAGACCGTTTTCAATGCCGAACTTGTCGTTGAAAACCTTTGCGAATGGTGCAAGGCAGTTGGTCGTGCACGAAGCGTTTGAGATGACGTGGTGCTTCGCCGGGTCATACTCGTGGTCGTTGACACCCATGACGAAAGTTGCCGCATCGCCAGAGGCCGGTGCCGAGATGATTACCTTCTTAGCCCCTGCTGTGATGTGAGCCTGAGCCGCGGCTGCGTCTGTGAACCGACCGGTTGACTCGATAACGATGTCTACGCCAAGTTCGCCCCATGGTAGGTTCGCCGGGTCGCGTTCTGCAAGCACCTTGATGACGTTTCCGCCGACGATGATGTTCTGACCGTCAACCTTTACCTCTTGGTTTAGGCGACCCGTCACCGAGTCGTACTTCAATAGGTGCGCAAGTGACGCCGGGTCGCTCAGGTCGTTGACGGCAACGATCTCGAGTTCGGTGCCCTTGGCGAGCTCTGCTCTAAGGTAGTTGCGGCCAATTCGACCAAAACCATTGATTCCAACGCGAGTAGCCATGTGTTCTCCAGATGATTGGGCGCCACCAGATCGGGCGCGGTAACTAGGGTTTTACCACGCATCATCGGGTGGAAAATCTAGGCCTAGCCTAGCAGGAGACCCTTTGTTTGCTTGCGAGCCGCTTCAAATCGGGTCTGCACGTCGCTCCAAGACACGATGTTCCAGAAGGCCTTGACGTAGTCGCCCTTGACGTTCAAGTAG
>CAZDKF010000079.1:0-5432 GCA_964505955.1 uncultured Rhodoluna sp.
CGGGCAACTCGATCAGCGCGACCTGCTTGGCTCGTTATCGGCCGAAGAGCTGATTTCGAGAACCCTCGAGATTGTTCGCACTGCCGACGAGACCCTTCGGCAGATGATGCAGCTGCCACCTGCCGAAGACGACTAGTTTCAGTGAAAACTCTCAGGCTAGAGCCCACATTCAACCGAATACACTGAAGCCATGGCTATGTGGGTTTGGTTAGCAGCAGGCGGAGCGCTAATGCTGGTTGAGTTGATGACAGCGAATCTTCTCTTCGCATCTTTGGCAGTTTCTGCCTTGGCAGCGGGTGCTGCTGCGGGTCTAGGTTTCGATGGCGTGGTGCAGACGATTGTTTTCGGAATTGCGGCAGTTGTTTCTCTATTCTTCCTTCGACCGATAGCGCTGAAACATCTGAAGAAAACCCGGCCAGATGCAGCCACAAACACCGATGCACTAATCGGTGCATTCGCTTTCACCATGACGACCGTTAGCGAGACCGGTGGGCAAATCAAGCTAGCCGGCGAAGTCTGGACAGCCAAAACTGAAGGCGGCTCAATCGCCGCAGATCAGAAAGTCTTTGTAACAGCAATTCGCGGAGCTACCGCAATTATCAAGGAGGCATAATGCAAGAGTTTTTGGACTTTTTCAATGTTCTAGTTCTTCCAGTTATCCTCATCACGATTTTTGTGGTGATTCTTGCTAGGTCGATTCGCATCATCCCGCAGGCAAGCGCCGGAATAGTTGAGCGTCTCGGCCGCTATCACCGCACACTCGACGCGGGTCTTGCGCTAATCGTGCCGTTCATCGACCGCTTGCGACCACTCATCGACCTTCGTGAACGCGTGGTTTCGTTTCCGCCTCAGCCGGTAATCACCTCAGACAACCTGGTTGTCGAGATCGACACCGTTATTTACTTTCAGGTGACTAACCCGAAGTCAGCGGTTTACGAAATCGAAAACTTCATCACCGGCATCGAGCAGATCACAATCACGACGCTTCGAAACGTTGTCGGTGGCATCGACCTAGAGCAGACCCTTACATCGCGAGACTCAATCAACAGCGCACTGCGTGGCGTCTTAGATGAGGCAACTGGCAAGTGGGGCGTGCGCGTCAACCGAGTTGAGCTCAAGTCGATTGAGCCACCGCAGACCGTGAAGACCGCCATGGAGTTGCAGATGAAGGCCGAGCGCGAGCGTCGTGCAGTTATCTTGACCGCCGAAGGCGAGAAGCAGAGTCAAATTCTTACCGCAGAAGGTGCTCGCCAGGCAGCAATCTTGAACGCAGAGGGTGCCGCAAAGGCAATCGTGATCAAGGCCGAGGCCGAGGCCGAAGCAGTTCAGAGAGTGTTTGACGCAGTTCGTTCGGCAGACCTAGACGACAAGATGTTGGCCTACCAATACCTCGAGCAGCTTCCGGTTATCGCAAACGGAACCGCAAGCAAGCTATGGCTCTTGCCATCTGAACTGTCTGGCGCCATCGAGAAGATTGCCGGCGCATTTAGACCAGGCAAATAGTAAGGCAAGGGAAACCAGAGATGGAAGGCTTAGTAGCACTAGTTGTAACACTTGTTGCGGGTGTAACAGTAGTATTCGCCGGTGTGGCGGTTGCACTCTCGTGGATTCGCCATGGATTTCTCATGATTCTCTCGCGGGTGCTGGCCGGTTTTGCAATTGTCAGCGGAACCTGGTTGGCCGCAACCCTGATTGATGGCAATGGTGTTTTTGTGGGAGGCATCCCAGTTCTGTTAGGCGCATTTGCACTAATCAATTCGCTGCGCCGCAAGCGTCAAGAGCGTGCGAAACTAGACACATGGAAAAGCTAAAGAACCTGCTTTCAAAACTTCCTCACCCGGTGCGCTGGGTTTTGACGATGGCTGTCGGTTTTGTGCTACTAATTCTTGGTTTGATCATGATGGTCACCCCCGGCCCAGGCATTTTGTTTATTTTCTTCGGCCTCTCGATTCTGGCACTCGAAATTGAGTGGGCTCGAGAGCTCAACAAGCAGGGTGTTCAGGGCCTAGAGCGCATCGTCGCCAAGGTCAAAGAATTCTTCAAGCGCAAGCCCAAGCCGTAAATCGGGCCGATTAGCCCTCGCTTTAGACGTATTGCTGGATATTCAATACTAATTCGAATAGAATTACGGAGAATTTCCAATAGTAAGGCTCAAAGTGCAGAGAAAATCCCGAATTCTTATCGACCAGGCACACTCTCAAGCGTGGACCCTCGATCTTGAGCTAGCTCATACGATGAATCCCGCGAACCCAGCCGATGCGAGCTATGCCAAGTTTTGTGAACTGGCCGAGCAGGCTGGCTACGAAGTCTTGCCGCACCTCAAGGGTGCCATCTCTTCCGATTTGCTCGAAGACATCGATGTTCTAGTTTTGCCTCACGCGGCTACCGCCGACTGGGAGCACACGGTTGGCTATGGTTCTCCGATTCTCGAAAACTCTGAGATCGAAGCGATTCAAAAATTTGTGCGCAACGGTGGCGGGCTTTTGGTTTTGGGTGAGAACGAACAAGCCAAGTATGGAAACAACTTCAACGAACTAATTAGTGCCTATGGTCTAAAACTCACCAACGACACTGTGCAAGACCCTTCGAGAAATTTCAAGGATGTCGCATCGTGGCCACGACCTGAGTTTCCGACCCTGTTTCTTTCTGATTTCAGATTCATGGTTCACGAAGTCGTTCTCTACCGCGCCGGAACTCTGGAGCTCTTGCAGAATTTCTCCGGTGAGGTTTTTCTTAGAACTAGCGAATCTGCGCTTCCGACTCAGCAGCCCGTTGCGGCTGCAGTGAGAGACGGCGATGGCAAAGTAGTTGTTATTGCCGATTCAGATATCTTTGGTGACGATTCGATTCACGATCTAGACAACTCGAAACTTCTACTAAACATCTTGGGCTTTCTCTCGCTTGGGTCAAAGCAAGTGAGCCGCGATGTTGCCGGTTCAAGAAAACTACTGGCAGATAATCCAGCTTGGATTTCGTTGCGCGAAGCAATCGAAGAGCTGCGACCAATGCAGAACAAAGACGGTGCAATTGAAGACGCTGCGCTACACACAGGGGCATCAAAACTCGTCGACACCGTGATTGCTTCGGTTCGCGATTTGTCGCCGCTTTTTGCGCACCAGGCCGAATATTTAGGTCAGGCAGTGAAAGACATTGAGGCTTGGCGAGAAGGTGGCTTCGCCAAGCCAGATTTTTATGCATCGCTCGAGCTGTTTAGGCCCGATCTGATGCGCAGCAACGATGTTCAGAACTTTGCAATCTTCTCGATGTACACCCAGAACGGCAACCCAAATCGAAACCTCGAGGTCGTGGTTACCAACACCTTCTGGCCGCAGTGGCTTGCTGACAAAGAGAAGAAGTATTCGAACCCAGCATTTGTGCCAATCGAGTTCATTGGGTTTACTTCGGGCTACGACACCAACTCGGCGGTGTTCTTTCCTGAGACCGTGGCCGTGCGCGAGGTCGCCACTTATCACTGGGGCGGCATTTTCTGCGATCGCGAAGCTGCCAGATTCCGCAAGGTAGTTGCCGGCGCAAAAGAGCTGCTTTACTTGCCTCTGCCTTCGAGTGCCGAAGAGTTGTTGGCAGACCAATTGCTTGCGCAGGAGACATTCGTGCTCTGGGACTTGATTCACGACCGCACCCACTCGCGCGGCGATTTGCCTTTCGATCCGTTCATGATCAAGCAGCGCATGCCGTTCTGGATGTATGCGCTCGAAGAGCTCAGGTGTGATCTCTCAACCTTCCGAGGAACTTTGGCTTTAGAAGCCGAGGGAGCCCGACTCGCGAAATACATTCGCTACGCGATTTTGTTTGACAGACTCTTTCGTTTTCCGATCACCGGAAACCGCGTCAGAAATTACGACGGGCTGGGCGGGCAGATAATGTTTGCTCACCTGCACCAGTCGGGTGCCCTGCACTGGCGAGACAATCGCCTAACCTTCGAGTGGGATAAAGTCATCGACTCTGTTGTAGATTTGTGCAACCAAGTTGAAGCGCTTTACCACGAGGGCATCAACCGTTCGCGGTTGGCGCAGTGGATCGCGGCCTATGACTTCGTATCTAATTTGGTGCCACCGCATCCAGCATCAAACTGGGCTAAGGGTGCTGACCAGCTTCCAACTGCTGGCGAACTAAAAGAGGTAGTCAATCTGGTTCTCGACGACGAGTTTCCCCTAAACGTTTTCTATGAGACGCTCAATCGCAAACTATCTGATGTCGTTTTGGCGACTAAGGGCATTACGGCCTAGGGCATACTTTCAACTATGGAATCTCTAGATCGCAAAATCGTTATGGCTCTTGCCCAAGATTCGTCGCTGCCGCTTTCTGATTTTGCGGCCCAGCTCGATGTGCCTAGTTCGACCCTTCACCAGCGAGTTAGAAAGCTTGAAGCTAGAGGTGTAATCACCGGCTATCGAGCCCAAATTGATAAGCGTCAGGTGGGCCTCAAGACCAACGCTTTGATCTCGTTGACCCCGATTGACCCGGCGGCTCCAGACGATGTCGTTGAGAAAGTATCCGCAATCGAAGAAATCGAGTCTTGCTGGTCGGTCGCTGGCGTCGAGTCTTACATTGTGAAGGTTGCCGTAGCCGAGCCGGAAGCACTTGAAGAACTTTTGGGCAGAATCAGGGCAGCCGCCAACGTATCGACCAAAACCAGTGTCATTCTTTCTACGGCTTTTGAGTCGAGACCACCGGCCATTCCAGAGGAGCAAAGTGAGTAATGCAAGAGGTTTTGCCAGCGACAATTACGCAGGCATACATCCCGCGGTTTTAGCGGCCATCGGCAGCGTAAACCACGGTCACCAAGTCGCCTACGGCGAAGACACTGAAACTGAGAGGTTCGACGGTGTCGTCAAGCAACTGTTCGGCCCGAACGCGGTGGGTTTTCCGGTGTTCAACGGAACCGGTGCAAACGTAATCGCCTTGCAAGCAGCGACTCAGCGCTGGGAGGCAGTCATTTGCGTCGAGAGTGCCCATATTAATGTCGATGAGGGCGGCGCTCCAGAGAAAATGGCGGGACTCAAGCTTTGGACAGTTCCCTCGGGTGACGGCAAGCTCACGGTCGAAGCCGCCAAGAGCCAGCTTTTTGACATGGGTGTAGTGCACCGTGCGCAACCAGGCGTGATCAGTATCACCCAGACAACCGAGATGGGCACGCTCTATCAGCCAAGTGAAATCAAAGCTCTCGCTGATCTTGCTCACGATCACGGCCTGCTTCTTCACATGGATGGTGCAAGGCTTTCGAACGCCGCCGCGGCACTGGGCTTGAGCTTCGCCGATTTCACAACCAAGGTGGGTGTCGATCTAGTCTCACTAGGTGCAACCAAGATTGGTGCACTTGCAGCAGAGGCTGTCGTGGTTACCGACATTTCTAGTGCTCGAGGCAAGGCTCTTGCCGATGCCATGCCGTTTCTTCGCAAGACCTCTATGCA
>CAZDKF010000080.1:0-2381 GCA_964505955.1 uncultured Rhodoluna sp.
CATTAGTCAGTGGTGTGATTGTCTGCGCGGTGTTCCAAGGTCCGCTGTTTGTGTCGTTGACCGCAACGGGTGCTGAAGGTGTTGACACGGTTGGGGTGTAAGTGGTTGAGGCAACTTGACCGAGAGCATCTGCGACCTGGTAGGTAACCGGTGTTGCCGTGCCGGCAAAAGTTGAGAGCGGAACGAACTGAACCTGACCGGTGACGATCGAGTAGGTGCCCTGGTTTGCAATTGTCACCGACGTCGCGTTGCAGTTAGGTGCGGTCTGGCCAGATGCACAGAGTGCAAGGGATGCCGGGTTCAATGTGGTCTGTGCTGCAGAGTTGTCATTCGCCAATACGTTTCGAGTCTGTGTGGTGTTCCAGGGTCCAGAGGTTGTGTCGGCATTTACTGTCGGGCCTGGAATGACGGTTGGCGTGTAGGTAGCACTAACTGTTTGACCAGAGTTAGCAGTCACCTGGTAGGCAACCGGCGTCGCTGTGCCAGACCAGTTGTTGACCGGTGTAAAAGTAACCACACCTGTCGAAGTATCAACCGAATAGGTGCCTTGGTTTGCAATCGTCACCGAAGTTGCGTTGCAGTTCGGCGAAGTCTGGCCGCTCGAACAGAGCTTCACGCTGGTCGCATCCAAGACAACCCCACCGGCAGTGGTGTCGTTAGCCAAAACGGTCTTTATCTGAGCGGTGTTCAAAGGCCCAGAGCTGGTGTCGTTAACCGCAACGGGCGCATTAGGTGCCGAAACGGTTGGGGTGTATGTCGAGCTAGCGCTCTGCCCCAGAGAATCGCTGATCTGGTAGCTAACCGCAGTTGCCGTGCCGGTGAAGCTGGTGAGCGGTGCGAAAACGAGACTGCCGTTGTTTATTGTGTAGGTTCCCTGGTTGGCGATGGTAACTGACGTCGCGTTGCAGTTAGGTGAAACCTGGTTGGTGGCCGGGTCGCAGAGTTTGAGGCTTGCTACGACGAGGGTCTCACCGCTGGCTGCCGTGTCGTTGGTTAGAACTGTCTTAGATTGAGCGGTGTTCCAATCGCCGATAGAGGTGTCTGGGGTTGCGGTTGGCGGGTCAGGCACTATCGGAGTCAAGCTCGATGAAGCAGTTAGACCTGCGTCGTCGGTGACCCTATAGGTGATTGAAGTCTGGGTTCCGGGTGCGATGTTGGCAAAAGCCGCAAATGTAACTTCACCGTTTGCAATCGACCAGGTTCCTTGATTCGCAACGTTGAAACTGCCCGACGAAATGCAGTTGCTTGGGTTCGCGGGGTCAACGATGCAACTCGAAGCTAGGTTTGCAGATCCCTGAGTCGCAAGCGCACCTGTGCCCGAGTCAACATCGGTGAATGCAACGCTCGTGTTTGGCAGCAAGGTTTTGGTTTGCGGTGCTGCTGTTGGTGCATCTGGTGCAAAAACAGTCGGAGTAATTGTTGCTTTCACATTTTGCGAGAATGAATCTGCAACGGCATATGCAATTGCAGTTGCGGTTCCAGAGAAAGTCGATAGCGGCGTGAAAGTAACCGTCGAACCGCTCAACGTGTATGTGCCCTCGTTTGCGACTGTCAGAGAGGTTGCTGTGCAACTTGCTGGCGGGGTTGAAACCGTCGGGCATAGACCAACCATGGTTAGCCCAGCTGGGTCATTAGTTTGCGGGTTTATTGTTTGAGCGGCGTTCCACGGCCCGCTGTTTGTGTCACTAACCGCAGAAGGTGCTGCAGGCGGCGCAACGGTTGGCGTATAAGTAGTAGAAGAAACCTGACCGAGTGCATCGGCAACCTGGTAACTAACCGGTGTTGCGGTGCCAGCGAAACTTGAGAGCGGAGTGAACCTGACCTGACCCGAAACAATCGAGTAGGTTCCCTGGTTTGCGATCGTCACCGATGTGGCGTTGCAGTTAGGTGAAGTCTGACCTGATGCACAGAGCGCTAGCGAGGCCGCATTGAGGGTTGTCTGCGGGGCAGCATTGTCGTTCGTCAAGACATTCATGTTTTGCGCTGTATTCCAAGGGCCAGAGGTAGCGTCGGGCGCAACAGTTGGTGCCGGGATCACGGTTGGTGTGTAGGTAGCGCTCACTGTTTGGCCAGAGTTGGCAGTCACCTGGTAGGCAACCGGCGTAGCCGTGCCTGACCAGTTGTTCACCGGTGTAAAGGTAACGACACCGGTGGCCACATCGACCGTGTAGGTGCCCTGGTTTGCGATGGTCACCGATGTGGCGTTGCAGTTTGGCGCGACCTGGCTGGTTGCCGGGTTACACAGCTTCACGCTGGTGGCATCCAAGGTGACCCCACCAGAAGTCGTGTCGTTTGTCAAAACGGTCTTCACCTGAGCTGTATTCAACGGGCCAGAGCTGGTGTCGTTAACCGCAACTGGTGCAGGTGGCGCATTCACCGTT
>CAZDKF010000080.1:2391-5424 GCA_964505955.1 uncultured Rhodoluna sp.
GGTGTAGACACTCGAGGCAACCTGTGCAAGCGAATCGCTGATTTGATAAGCAACCGGTGTTGCAGTACCGCTGAAAGTAATCAGTGGAGTGAATTGAATCTGGCCACCAACAAGCTCGTAAGTTCCCTGGTTTGCAATTGTCACCGATGTCGCGTTGCAGTTTGGTGCGGCCTCGCTAGTTGCGGGGTTGCAGAGCTTCAAGGTCGATGCATCTAGCGCATACCCGGTTGGAGCGAGATCGTTCGTTAGAACGTCAGAGGTCTGCGCGGTGTTCCAAGGTCCCGAAGTGGAATCTGGGAATGCGACTGGAATGCCAGCAACCGTCGGTGTAATAGTTGATGATCGAATCTGACCAATCGAATCGGTGACCTGATAACCCAACGGGGTTGCCTGCCCGGCAAACGACGACAGCGGAACAAAGCGCACGCTTCCGTCAGATTGAACGGTGTAAGTGCCCTCACCAGCAACAGTCACAGTTGTCGCATTGCAATTGTTCGGGGTTTGGCCAGTGGCGCAGAGTCTTACAGAGGTGGCATCCCAGGTGACACCAGATGCGGTTTCATCGTTGGCAAGAATGTTTATGTTCTGGGTGGCTGAGTTCAATCCAGACGATGTGTCTGGCAGAGCGAAAGGCACGCTCGCCGGCACGACAGTCATCGAGTAGTCTTCGACCTCACCCGAGCTCACCTTGCCGGTTGCAACGGTTAGCGGGTCATAACTTAGTCGCACACGGGCATAGGTTAGGCCGGGCACAACTAGCTGCGGAACAGTCCAACTCAGAGTTGCGCTGGTTGCACCAGCAGCAACCGTCGTGCAGTAGCGCTCACTGAAGGCAAACACTTCATCGCGGTTAAAGTCGATCCACGAACAGAGATTCGCCGTATCGGTCACTCCATTTAGGGTGACGGTTGTGCTGTAGGTCGAGCCGGCGTTGCCGAAGTTTATTGACGGCGAAGACACCCACGCGGCTACACCATCATCTGCCTTCGGGTTTCCTGCAAGTGAGGTGCCACTGGCAACCGCATCTGCGTTGGTAGTTGCATAGAGCGCTGATGCCTGATCGGCAGCAACCGTTGCGCCTATCCTCAGGTCGCCAATCGAGTGGCTGGCAACCGGGTTGTCATAGGCGGCAGGAACAAGACCGAAGTCTTCAGAGATGCTTGCGGTTAGGTTCCATGCATCTAGCCAGCCTGTTCCGCGTGCTGTTCCAAGGTAAACGTCGAACGATGCCTGAGAAACAGTTCCATTGAGCTGAATCGATCCACAACCAGCGGTGGCTGTTGCACCATAATCGCCACCATTTACCTGGCAACTCACAGTAGGGTTCTTCACGATTGGCTGAATGTATCGACCGTTGTTGACTACCTCAATGTTTGTTCCACTCAAAACCGACATCGTGAGGTTTGGTGTAGTCAGTGCCATTTCGGTCCAGGCCGTTGTGTTTCCAGTTCCACCGCCCCATCCGGCGAAAGATACAACCGGGTCTTTCACTGGCTTAGAGAAGTAAATGGTCATCACACCGCGAGGGCCACAGAGAACTCCAGCGGTGCAGAAGTCGTTTCCGACGGTTAGCTTCAAACCGGGTTCGGTAACAAGGCCGGTAGCGGTGAAGTGCTGAGGCAAGCCACCACGTTGTGCCAGCGACTCGGTTGCCTCATTGATGCACACATAGTTGCCGGTTACGCCGACACTGTAATAAACGCCGTTTGGCAACTGCGTTTCTTTAGTTCTGTTGATGCTTCCAGCGCCATCGCAATCAAGCGGCGCATTGGTTGAGCCGTTGTAAGCAGTAGTCCAGTTCCAGTTCTTGTTGATTGGAATGCTGCTCTGGCTAAAAGATAAGGCGTCGTTTCCGTTGGTGTCTTGAATAGCCAAGTTAGTCGCTGAGATGTTCGAAGTTGGTGCCTCGTAAGAGACAATAACTTCGGTTCCAGCCGTGATCGACGATGGCATGGTCAGCAAGACACTGGACCCCGAAACCGAGAGCGAAGTTGGAGTCACAGGCACTCCAGCTACGAAAACAGTGAATCGACTTGGTGCTGGCAGTGGCGCGCCTTGAAGCGCTTCATTGAATGCCACGGTCACCTGTGTGCCGCTGAAGGTCACCGGGTTGTTAGTCGCCAACACCGGTGAAACTCGATCTGGACCGAAGCCAGAGTTGTTTACTACCGGTGCATTCGTGAATGAAACCGAGTCATTGCCGAGGGCATCCTGGATGGCTGAGTTGTTGGTTGCCTTGTCAGAAGTGGGCGCAGCGTAAGAGACGGTTACGACCTTGTCGCTGTTGACCACACTGGCCAGGTTAAGCGTGATGGTTGAACCGCTCATGCTTCTGCTTGACACCGTAACCGGGCTGCCATCAACGAGCACGGTGTAACCCGCTGCCAGTGAACTTGATGAACCTAGAGCCTCATCGAATGTGAGAACCAGTGAGGTTCCATTAGCACTAAGAACTGCGCCGTTCGAAGAAACAAGCACAGGACCCACTAAATCAACAGCTCGACTGAATGTCGCCGCGTCGTTTCCGTTTAGGTCTTGAAGCGCTGCATTGGTAAGTACGTTGTCTGAAGTAGGCGCGGTGTAAGCAACTGTGATAGCCGTATTGTTTGGAACCGAGGAAGGCAGGGTTAGAACAACCGAGCTACCAGAAACCGTTAGCGAAGACGGTGTAACAACAGACCCGTTGATGGTCACACCGAATTGACTTGCGAGTGGCAAGGCTGACGAAAGCAGAGTCTCATTCATGGTGACTGTGACTTGAGCACCCGAGACCGTTATCGGATTGGTTGTCGCGAGAACTGGAGCAATTCGATCTGGGCCGAGCGATGAATTGTTTGTGACGGCAGCATTAGAGAACGAGATTGCGTCGTTTCCGGCGGAGTCTTGCACAGCCGCATTGTTAGTTTCAATGTTGAAGCTCGGTGCTTGGTAAGAAACCGTTAGCGTCTTGTCGCTGCTGATTGCGTTTGGCAAGGTGAGGGTGACGGTTGAACCTGTGGTCGAAACGTTCGAAACACTCACGGCATTGCCGTC
>CAZDKF010000081.1:0-5411 GCA_964505955.1 uncultured Rhodoluna sp.
ACCCCGGCCGAGTCATAACCGCGATATTCGAGGCGTCGAAGTCCCCCGATTAGAACGTCGAGGGTGGCTTTCGGGCCTACATAACCCACGATTCCGCACATGACTCCTAATTTACGGCAGAATGGCTCTTTGTGACGGTTGATAGAGCGAGCGATAAGGGTTCAGTGAGCCCTTTTGTCGAGATTTCGCGTGCAGACTGGGCGGCGCTTGGCCGTTCGACCGAACTGCCCCTCACCGAGCAGGAGATTTCGCAGATTCGCGGCCTCGGCGACTTTCTAGATCTCAAAGAAGTAAGAGATGTTTATCTTCCGCTAAGTCGACTTTTGAACCTCTATGTAACCGAGGCGCAGCGATTGCATTCGGTGACCAGTGAGTTTTTGGGCGAGCGCGCCAAACGAACACCATTTATCATCGGCGTTGCCGGTTCGGTTGCGGTTGGCAAGAGCACGGTTGCCCGTTTGCTAAAAGAGATGCTTTCGCGCTGGCCTTCGACGCCGCGTGTTGAGTTGGTAACCACGGATGGCTTTCTCTACAACAACGCCGAGCTAGAACGCCGCAACCTCATGCACCGCAAGGGTTTTCCGGAGTCTTACGACCGCTTGGCTCTGCTCAAGTTTGTGGCCGACATCAAGTCTGGTGTCGAGCGGGTAACAGCACCGGTTTACTCGCACCTGAGCTACGACATTGTGCCGGGTGCCGAGGTAATCGTCGAGTCGCCAGATGTCGTGATCGTCGAGGGTTTGAATGTCTTGCAGCCACCGGTCATTGGTCAAGAGGTCGCCCTCAGCGACTACTTCGACTTCAAGATCTATGTAGATGCTGACGTCGAAAGCGTGACCAAGTGGTTCATCGGTCGCTTCGAGCAGCTGCGCGAGGGCGCGTTCACCAACCCCAAGTCTTACTTTCACCGCTACGCCGAGATGCCCTTCGAACAGGCGCTGGCCAGGGCCAACGAGATCTGGCGAACCATCAACCTGCCCAACCTGATCGAGAACATTCAGCCGACCCGGTCAAGGGCCACGTTGGTGCTGCAGAAGGGCAGCGACCACGTGGTTCAGTCGGTTTTGCTGCGCAAGGGCTAAGCGGCAGGGCTACCGCCGTTACCAATTCGTTATCAAAATCTGCCAAATTTCTCCCAGCCTGAGAGTTGACTGATAGTGAGCCACCGTATGGGTTCCAAGGGGTAACACCCGGTTAGCCAGCGATGACTTTTCGAAAAGTGCATCACCAAAATTTAGTGAAAGGCTCCAATTGAAACTATCTAACATCTTGACCGACGGTCAATTTAACATCGTTTACAACATGTTGTCGTTGGGAATCGCAGCGATGCTATTCACATCGGTCTTCTTGTTCATCGCCCGCGAGCGCGTATTGCCTCGCTACCGCACCGCAGTAATGGTTTCAGCGACTGTAACCGCAATCGCCGCTTACCACTACTTCAGAATGTTCGACAACTTCAGCCACGCATTTGCGGTTGATGGTGTGAACAACCCAGCAGCCTACAACGTTGGCTACCGCTACGTTGACTGGCTACTAACCGTTCCACTGCTACTAGTTGAGCTTGTTGCAGTACTTGCACTAGCAAAGGCAGCTCAGAGCTCGCTATTGAACCGCTTGGTTCCTGCAGCGACTGCAATGATCGTTCTTGGTTACCCTGGCGATGCAAAGCTTGCAATCCTCAACATTCCAAACGAGGCTTCAATCTGGGGCTTGCTCTCAACCCTTCCATTCCTTTACATCATGTATGTATTGTTCATCGAAATGGGTAAGAGCTTGGCTCGTCAGTCAGCTGAAGTTGTCAAGAAGGTAAAGATCCTACGCTTGTTGCTACTCGCAACCTGGGGTGTCTACCCAATCACGTTCATCTTGGCGATGAGCGACGCTCCAGCAACTGCAGACCAGTTCGTAGCTCGTGAGGTTGGTTACACAATTGCCGACATCCTAGCTAAGTGCCTCTTCGGTCTAATCATCTACTCGATCGCTCGTATCAAGTCAGCTGAAGACGACAAGGAATTCGCTAAGGCAGAGTTCAGAGACGCATAAGCAGTAAACCAAAAACTTGCGGGTCACCAATGATGGTGGCCCGCAAGTCTTTAAGCCATGATTTATTCATGCCAAAGAAAGACAGCAGCAGCGAACATGCCGAGCTGGCAGCGCTGCTGAAGGCCAACATAGAAGCCTCGAATCGCACCACCCACGCCGTTAGAGCCATCGTGCGATTCGTATTTTTGCAACTGACCATCACAACCGTTTGCGGTCTGCTCGTAGCGGTCGGCGCATCAATCAACCTAAACCAGGTCTTCGTGCCAATCTCATCGCTGATCTGGTTGGGTGGCACAGTCTTCGCCGGGTTCACGGCTCGACGCGACCTCAAGTCTTCAGCGGTGCCGAAGCCCTAACTACTTGATCTTGTATTGCTTCAGCAACGCGGCTACAGCCTTGTGCTGGGCTGCAATGAACACAGAATTGCGCTTCTGCTCGGCCCGGTTGTTATCGCTGCTCAAGAAGTCGACCACCTTGCCGGCATTCACCATGAGGTTCGGCAACTTGATGGCCGTGGCCTTGGCCGAGGTAGCCTTCAGCTGCTGCAGGTATAGGGTTTGGCAAGGCTTATAGGCCAGGCACTTTCTGAACAAGACACCGCGCTCGAGTGTCTCGGTCTTGTGAGTCAATTTAATCCATGGATAGGGCACATCGGGCTTGTCCATCGCGAATGAAAAGGTGTCGAGTAGCTCTGGGGTCTGACGGTTCTCACCGAAGGTCTGGTCTGCTCCCCATGGCAAAATCGTGAAGACACTCTTCGAGTTGCTGCGCAGATAGTAGTTGTTGATGATTGGGCCCGAGTAGGCATCCCAGTGGCCAATGAAGTTATCGACGGCAAACATTTTTACCAGCGAGGTGCGATCCACACGCTTGGCAAGTCCATCCCACCACGCCTTTGGATCCTCAACGTTCGCCGCCTCGATTAGCGCGGTTAGGTCTGCCTTGCTCGGTGTGGTTGCCCAGCCCTCGTCTACGGTGAATTTGCCATCGTTCTCGCCACCGCTGTCGTTGCCCGGCTTTAGATCGGCGAACGCCTGGCCCTCATAGAGATGCTGGGTTGGGTCTTTGAAACGCTTGCTCAAGAAAATGTCGTCAGGTGTTTCAACGTTGACATAAACACCCTTCGACTTTCCGTTCACGAAAACCTCAGCCCAACCGGTGCTTGGAGCTACGACACCCATGGCGTTGTAGAGACGGTACGCACCAATTTCGTGCACAAGCGAATTGTCTTGGGTCAGCGAGTGCAGGGTCATGTTCTTTAGACCGAGAAAGCGTTGCCCCTTGAGCGCATCTCCCCAGTTGAACTTGATCTTCATAGATGGCTTCTGACGCAGCGGCTGCAACGAGGTGCTGCCCTTTAGTCGCAGGCCGATATTTATCTGATCAGACTGCAGGTCACCCTGAACAAACTTGACCTTGGCAGGAACGTAGGTTTTCAACGTGGCCCAGTTGTTTAACGAAGCCTCGCTTGCCTGAGGTATCTCAAAGTAGACCTCGGTGATTTTTGCGACGCTGTAGATGTTTGCGAGTTTGATGGTGGTTATGGCCTGCGCTGGCTGAAGAGTGACACCAATCAAGGCCAGAGTCATCAGGGCTGCGGCAAAAACACGAAACTTGGTAAGTGTTGTAAGCATGAAGAGTAATCTAGCCTAATGACCGATATCGCGCTTCTTCCTTTTCTCGGTGCCCTGGCACTCGACATCGTCTCGATAGTGCTGCTGGCTTTCGTTTTCTACTACCGCCGCCACAGAAACCGCGACATGACTATCGCAATCGCCATTATCAACGTGGCTCTATTCGCTTTGGCCGGTGCGCTGGCATCATTTACGCTGTCTCTCGGCGTCGGCTTCGCCCTATTTGCCGTGATTTCAATTCTTCGCCTTCGCTCGGATGAAGCCGGTTGGATCGAGATGGCCTACCTGCTGGCCGGACTTTCAGTTGGTCTAATTCTCGGCTTGCCAGGCTATTCGCTCACAATTCAAGCGCTCTATGCGGCCGTGCTCGTTTTGGCAATCTACCTAATCGACCACCCAAGGCTTCTGCCTTCAGCGAGAAGCAAGCGAATGACCATTTCGGTCGACTTTGTCGAAACCGATCAGGCGGTCTTGGTTAGCAAGGTTCGAGAAATGCTCGGCAAGAGAGTTCTATCGGTCGAAACCAGGTCGATGGTCATGACTCCCCCGAGCATGAAGCTCGACGTCAAATACTCAGAGAGCTAGTCTGCGCTCAACAACGCGAGCAATGCGATCTGCCCAAGACTGGGCTGATCCCTCGTCGGCCGCTTCGACCATGACGCGAACAAGTGCCTCTGTGCCAGAGGCTCGAAGCAAAACCCTGCCAGAACCGTGCAGCTCGGCTTCGGCCTCGCGAACGGCTGCCTGAACCTCTTCGTCGCTATCGACGCGTGACTTGTCGACGCCCTTTACGTTAATCAGAACCTGCGGCAAAACGGTCATAACCTTCGCCAGTTCGGCGAGTGGCTTTCCGGTTCGGGCAACCTCGGCTGCCAACTTCATGCCGGTCAGAATGCCGTCTCCGGTGGTTGCGTAGCGCGAGAAGATAACGTGGCCTGACTGCTCGCCACCGAGCGTGTAGCCACCGTGGCGAATCTGCTCGAGCACATAGCGGTCGCCAACCTTGGTTTCAATAACCTCGATGCCGGCCGCTTGCATTGCGAGCTTTAGACCCAGGTTGCTCATCACTGTTGCTACGAGGGTGTTACGCGCTAGCTGACCTCGCTCTTTCAAACTGAGCGCCATGATGGCCATGATTTCGTCGCCGTCGACAATTTTGCCGGTGTGATCAACTGCGAGGCATCGGTCAGCATCGCCATCGTGTGCGATTCCAAGATCTGCGTTGTGCTCGAGAACTGCAGACTGCAGAGCGCTCAGGTGAGTCGAGCCGTATCCGAGATTGATGTTGTGGCCGTCTGGGTCTGCACCGATTACGACAACCTTTGCACCGGCGTCAACGAATGCCTGAGGCGATACTCCAGATGCTGCGCCGTGCGCGCAATCGAGAACAATCTTGAGACCGTGAAGTCGGTGTGGCAAAGCTTTGAGCAGGTGCACGATGTAGCGGTCTTCTGCGTCGGCAAATCGCGTAACGTGACCAACCGCGCCGCCAATCGGAACAAGTTTGTCTGCAGTCATGAGCGCTTCGATTTTGTCTTCGATTTGATCGTCGAGCTTGTGGCCACCGCGCGCGAAAAACTTGATGCCGTTATCGGGTGCAGGGTTGTGCGATGCCGAGATCATTACGCCGAAGTCGGCATCCATGTCGGCGGTTAGAAATGCTGTGGCAGGTGTTTGCAGACCGCCGGCATCGAAAACATCGACACCCGACCTTGCAATACCGGCGGCCACGGC
>CAZDKF010000082.1:0-5395 GCA_964505955.1 uncultured Rhodoluna sp.
CGCAATCCAGCCAGGCAAACGACCTATAGCAAATAGCGGCGTAAACATGTGTGCCGGAAAACCGATGGCCTTGTAAATGACGCCGCTGTAGAAATCGACGTTCGGGTATAGCTTGCGCTCGACGAAATATGGGTCTGAAAGCGCCGCCGCCTCCAGCTGCTTTGCAATGTCGAGCAGTGGGTCGTCGACACCCAGATCGTGCAGCACCGAGTCAGTGGTGGCCTTGATGATCTGAGCTCTCGGGTCGAAGCTCTTGTAGACCCGGTGACCGAAGCCCATCAGACGAATGCCGTCTTCTTTGTTCTTTACGCGCTCGACATAGCGCTCGACACTCTCGCCCGAATCACGGATGTGCGCGAGCATGTCAACGACAGCTTGGTTAGCACCTCCGTGCAGTGGGCCGAAAAGAGCGTTGATGCCGGCCGAAACAGAGGCAAACAGGTTGGCCTGAGTAGAACCAACCATGCGCACCGTCGAAGTCGAGGCGTTCTGCTCGTGGTCTGCGTGCAATGTAAACAACGTGTCGAGAGCCTTGGTCACAACCGGGTTCTGCACGTAGTTCTCTGCCATGTTGCCAAAGGACAAACGCAAGAAGTTCTCGACATAACCTAGCGAGTTGTCTGGGTAGAGCAACGCCTGACCCATTGAGTTCTTATGCGCGTAAGCGGTTAGCACCGGCAACTTGGCGAGCAAACGAATTGTCGAAAGCTCAACCTGCGCTTCGTCGTGAGGGTTGAGCGAGTCTTGGTAGAAAGTCGATAGCGCTGAGACACCCGCAGAAAGAACTGACATCGGGTGCGCGTTTACAGGCATTGCGTGAAATAGGTTTTTCAGGTCTTCGTGTAGAAGTGTGTGACGACTGATCTTTTCTTCGAAGTTATCTAGATCGGTTTTACTTGGTAGTTCACCGTAGATGAGCAGGTAGGCAACTTCGGTGAAGCTCTTCTTCGATGCGAGCTGCTCAATCGGGTAACCGCGGTAACGCAGAATTCCTTTGTCGCCGTCGATGTAAGTGATGGCAGATCTCGTCGCAGCGGTGTTGGCGAATCCGTGGTCAAGAGTATTGAAGCCAGTAAGCGAACCGAGCTTGGTGATGTCTATTGCCGAGTGGCCGTCGGTGGCAGGCACAATCGGAAACTCAGCGGTTACACCGGCAACGCTAATCGTCGCGGTGTCGGTTGAAACTGGCTCGGTCAATGCTTCTCCTTGAGGCCTAAAGGCTACTTAAGCCTATGGCATCGCGCAAACGCTTGGCAGCCTCGGCAATATCGGCATCGGTCGCGGTTAGCGAAAAGCGAACGTGCTCGGTGCTGAACTCGCCATAGAAGCTGCCCGGCACAACCACGATTCCAAGTTCGGCCATTCGATCTACCGTTGCCCAGCAATCTTCACCAAGCGTGGCCCAAAGGTAGAGACCGGCCTCACTATCGCTAAGTACGAAGCCGTAGTCTCGCACGGCAGAGAGCAGAACTTCTCGACGTTCACGGTAAAGCTCTCGGGCAACTGCCACGTGCTCGTAATCCGCGAGCGCGACGGCCATAACTCGCTGCATTGGTGCGGGGCTGTTGAGGCCCGAGTGCATGCGCAAATTCACCAGGGCCTTGATTAAGCTGGCCTCGCCAACGGCAAAGGCTGCGCGGTAACCAGCAAGGTTAGATTGCTTGCTGAGCGAATAAACGGCAAGCACCCCCTCGTGAGAACTGCCGCAGACGCGCGGGTCAAGCACAGACGGAATCAACTTGTCGGCCCAGTCATCCCAGCCGAGTTCTGCGTAGCATTCGTCGCTGGCTAGCAGCGCACCCAATTCGCGAGCGCGATCTACCGCAGCTTTCATTTGCTCGACCGAGAGAACGCGACCATCGGGGTTTCCTGGCGAGTTGATCCAAATCAGCTTTGCGTTCGTTGGCCACAGCGCCGGGTCATCTTCGCTAACAATCTCAGCGCCGCACATCGCGGCACCGACAACGTAGGCTGTGTAGGCAACCTTTGGCTGAACCACAACATCACCAGGGCCAAGGCCCATCATGAGCGGCAACCAAGAAATCAATTCTTTCGAGCCAATGGTTGGCATCACCTGCGAGGGGGTCAACCCTTCGACGCCTCTGCGACGCGCGAACCACTCGACTACCGCGGCTTTAAATTCAGGTGAACCACCGGTCGAAGGGTAACCCGGTGCATTTGATGAAGCGTTTAAGGCATCTTGGATAATCGCCGGGGTCGGGTCAACCGGTGAACCAACCGAAAGATCTACCGCCCCGCGCTCGTGCAGTGCTGCCTTTGCCGAATAGGGCTTTAACTGCTCCCACGGATACTCGGGCAGGCGATCGAACAACGCGGTCCTATTCGCCCTGAGGAGGAAGCACAGAGACAACCTCGTGGTCGCCGTCGATCTTGCCGACCTTGGCTGCACCGCCCGGAGAACCTACGGTGTTGAAAAATTCGACATTGGCCTTGTAGTAGTCGGCCCACTGCGAAGGCAGGTCATCCTCGTAATAAATGGCCTCAACAGGGCAAACCGGCTCACAGGCTCCACAGTCAACGCACTCATCCGGGTGAATGTAGAGCATGCGGTCGCCCTCGTAGATGCAGTCAACAGGGCACTCATCGATGCAGGCCTTGTCTTTCACGTCTACACATGGAAGAGCGATTACGTAAGTCACTTGTGCTCCTTTAGGGCGAAACGGCCACTGTGGCCCGCTTGGCTAGTTTAACGGTGGCCCGACGCGCTTCGACGCCAAGAACTCGGGTTGAGTTTCGGAAATAGCATGATCAGTGCGCAGATGGCCATCGAAGCGTAAACCCAGGTGTCGCCCACCTGATTTGCCACGATCAAAACCTCGCCGCCCGGCTGTCTTTGGCTCAGCAGATAAACGGTCGTCAAGAAACTGGCCGTCATCAGATAGAGAGCCCCGCGACTATTGCGCAAGATGCGCAGTGCGAGTGCGAGGCTAGCCACCATGGTTAGGGCAACGGTTAGGCCGATCGGAAACTCAGAGGTGTCTGTTGTCTTAATCGAATGAAGGAGCGTGCCCGATAGACCGAGCAAAACCCCGAGCGGAATCGCCCAGAAGAAAGTTAGCACCGGTAAGAGGTGAACGAGCGGGCTTGGCGTTGCTCTGCGAATTCTCTCTGGTGCATCGTAACGAGTCTCGGTTGCGCCGATCGAATAGGTCTCTGGAAAAATTGACACCTGGCTCGAATGAGCCTCTAGTGCGGCACGCTTAAACTTGGCGGTCTTTGCGTCTCCAATAGCAACGTCGAAACGCTCGTTTGGTTCGGCGAGAACCCAAAATTGCGGTGCCCTTCTTTTCTGTCGACGATAGTGGCGAATCGCCATCGCGGTCGCGTGGTGAGCCATCTTGTGATCTGGGTGACCATAGCCACCCTTTGAGTTGTATGTGAGAATCGCGTCTGGCTTGAACTCGTTCATAACGCGTTCGATGTCTTCTGCGATAACGGCAGTCGAAGCTGAGGCCAGAGCCATCTCATCGGTGCGGTTCTTCTTGGTTGGTCTACCCATGCTATTGATTCGCATGCCGCTATCCAAGAAAGCGCGAGTGCCGGCGAAAGAGTGCTGAAGCTTTATGCCGGCCTTCTTCAATTCAGAAAGAGCAACCTTGAGTTCTCCAGAGCGAAAAGCTCCCATGGCACGCAACTGGCCCTCGAGGCCCTTGAGTTCTTCCAGCTTCACCTTGCCACGCTCGCCGCGAGTTAGCGTCAGCACGTAAACCTCTGCACCTGCGGCAAGTCGCTCAGCGATTATGTGGCCGGTGAAGATGCTCTCGTCGTCTGGATGAGCGTGAACTACAAGAAGACGCTTGGCATTAAAGGTTGGCTTAGGCACATGACTACTTTAAGCGTCAAGGCCGCTGTTTGGCTAACTCGAGCCCCAACTATTCGCTTGCACGCTTGCGGGCCGAAGCCGCACGCGCACGAAGGTTCGGGTCAAGTTCAAGCTTGCGAATGCGGGTGGCTTCTGGGGTGACCTCGACGCACTCGTCTTCGCGGGCAAACTCGAGGCACTCCTCGAGCGAAAGTTTCTTCGGTGGCGTGAGCGCTTGGAATTCATCGCTAGAAGCAGCTCGCATGTTTGTGAGCTTCTTCTCTTTCGTGATGTTAACTTCCATGTCGTCAGCACGAGAGTTCTCACCGACAACCATGCCCGCATAAACCTCAGAGGTTGGCTCAACGAAGAACGAACCGCGCTCTTGCAACGCAATCATGGCGAACGGAGTGGCGACACCCGCGCGGTCGGCAACCATTGAACCATTTTGACGGGTGACGATCTCGCCAGCCCAGGCTTCGTATCCTGCAGAAAGTGCATTGGCGATGCCGGTGCCCTTTGTTGTGGTCAAGAACTCGGTTCTGAATCCGATCAAGCCTCGGCTTGGAACTCTAAACTCCATTCGAACCCAGCCGGTGCTGTGGTTCACCATGTTGGTCATACGACCCTTGCGCGAGGCCATGAGCTGTGTGATTGCACCCAAGAACTCTTCTGGAACGTCAATGGTTAGGTCTTCGACTGGTTCGTGCAACTTGCCGTCAACCTTTTTGGTTACAACCTGAGGCTTACCAACGGTTAGCTCGTAACCTTCGCGACGCATCTGCTCAACGAGAATGGCAAGAGCCAACTCTCCACGGCCCTGAACTTCCCAGGCGTCAGGTCGCTCGGTAGGCAAAACCTTTAGCGAGACGTTACCTACGAGTTCTTTGTCTAGACGATCCTTCACCAAACGTGCGGTGACCTTTGCGCCCTTTACCCGCCCAGCCATCGGTGAGGTGTTGATTCCAACCGTCATCGAAATTGCCGGGTCATCAATTTTGATTAGTGGCAGCGGACGGATGTCGTTTGGGTCGGCGAGCGTCTCACCGATAGTGATCTCTTCGATTCCGGCAACGGCAACGATGTCGCCAGGGTTTGCCTCGTCAGTCGGAAAACGCTCGAGCGCTTTGGTCTTCAGCAACTCTGTGATCTTTACGTTTTGAGTGGTTCCATCCTGGCGAACCCAGGCAACCTGCTGACCCTTGCGAAGGGTGCCGTTGAAAATACGAAGCAAAGCCAAGCGACCCAAGAACGGCGAGGCATCCAAGTTTGTGACGTGTGCCTGCAGAGGGTGTTCGTCGTCAAATTTGGGCGCTGGAATGTACTTCATGATTGCTTCGAATAGCGGCTCGAGGTCATCATTGTCAGGCATGGTTCCGTCGGCAGGCTTGTTCATGGATGCGCGACCAGCGCGGCCAGATGCATAGATAACTGGCAGATCGAGAATTGCGTCTACATCTAGCTCAGGAACATCCTCGTGAATGTCGCTCGCGAGTCCGAGCAGCAAGTCGTGGGTCTCTTCTACAACCTCGTCGATGCGGGCATCCGGGCGGTCTGTCTTGTTTACAAGCA
>CAZDKF010000083.1:0-5313 GCA_964505955.1 uncultured Rhodoluna sp.
AAACATGATGGTCTCGCGAATGCCGAGACCGGTGAGGCTCATCAAAAGGCGGTCTATGCCCATGCCCATTCCGCCCGAAGGTGGCATGCCAAACTCGAGCGCGGTCAAGAAGTCTTCGTCGAGCTTCATTGCCTCTGGGTCGCCAGCGGCGGCCAAAGTCACCTGAGCAACAAAGCGCTCACGCTGAATAACCGGGTCAACCAACTCGCTATAACCTGTGGCCTGTTCATAGCCACGGATGTAGAGGTCCCACTTCTCGGCCACACCAGGCAAGCTGCGGTGGTCTCTGGTGAGCGGTGAAGTGTCGACCGGAAAGTCGTTCACGAAGGTCGGCTTGACCAGGTTGGTCTTCACGAAGTGCTCCCACAACTCTTCGACATACTTGCCGTGCAGAGGGTGTGCGATTTCGATTTCAACAGACTTTGCGAGTTTCTTCAACGCGGCAATTGGAGTCGCTGGCGTGATTTCAACACCTGCGGCAGCCGAGAGAGATTCGAACATCGAGATGCGATCCCAGTTTCCAGAGAAATCATTTTCGGTGCCGTCGTCAAGCGCAACAACGTGCGAGCCGAAGACATCCATGGCTGCATTTTGAATTAGCTTCTGGGTGAGGTTCGCCATGGTGTTGTAGTCACCGTATGCCTCGTAGGCCTCAAGCATTGCGAACTCTGGTGAGTGCGTGCGGTCTGCGCCTTCGTTTCTAAAGTTGCGGTTGATTTCAAAAACGCGATCGATGCCACCGACAACAGCACGCTTCAAGAAAAGTTCTGGCGCGATGCGCAAGAACAACTCGGTGTCAAACGCGTTCGAGTGAGTCTTGAATGGGCGCGCGCTCGCACCACCGTGCATAGTCTGCAGCATCGGAGTTTCAACTTCGATGTAGCGCTCTGCATCGAACGTTTTGCGCAGCGACTTCATGACCTGCGCGCGAATCTGAACAACCTCGCGTGCACGGTCGCGCACAATTAGGTCGATGTAGCGGTGACGCACGCGATATTCTTCGCCAAGTTCGTTGTGCAGGTTTGGCAGCGGGCGAATTGTTTTCGCGGCAATTTGCCACTCGTCGACCAAGATCGAAAGCTCGCCACGCTTCGAGGTGATTACCTCACCCGAAACAAACAGGTGGTCGCCGAGGTCGATTAGCTCTTTGAAGAGCTCGAGTCGCTCTTCGCCAACCTTGTCGAGTGAAAGCATCGCCTGGATGCGCTCTCCGCCGCCGGCCTGCAGTGTCGCGAAGCAGAGCTTTCCGGTGTTGCGCTGAAACATGACTCGGCCGGCAATGGCAACCTTGTCGCCGGTGGCAACGTCAATCTCGAGGCTCGGGTAGGCGGCACGAACCTGCTCGATGGTGTGGGTAATTGGCAAACTAACCGGATAAGCCTCGCCCAGCTCATTTAGGCGGTCGCGCTTAGCAAGGCGCACGGCAATCTGCTCGGGCAGATCCTGCTCAAAGTCGTCTTGCTGGTTGAGTTCGTCGCTCATCCGTGGCCCCTAAATGCTGATGCTGAGATTGTCGATAAGTCTGGTGCCGCCCACCTGCGCCGCAATAATCATCAGCGCTCGACCAACAAAACCCGCTTCGATTGGCTCGAAAGTGGCTGGGTTAATCAGGGCAACGTAGTCAAGTCTAACCGCAGGCGCTGTGGCCATCACCTGTTCGGCGGCGGTCAGGCGGGCCGCGGCGTCACCCTGGGTTGCCTCTGCCGCCCGCAGGGCTCGCGAAATTTTTTGGGCCAGCTCGCGCTCGGTTTCGCTGAGGTAGCGATTACGACTCGACATCGCAAGGCCGTCTTCTTCACGGATGATGGGTGCGCCCACCACCTGCATCGCGTTCCACCGATGATTCGAGTTCTCGACCATTCGGCGAATGAGAAAAAGCTGCTGCGCATCTTTGTTGCCGAAAACCGAGATGTCGGGTCTGACCAAATCAAAAAGTCGTGCGACAACCGTGAGCATTCCGTCGAAGTGGCCTGGGCGAATCTTGCCCTCGAAGGTTTCACCAACCGGCCCAGCGTGCTGGGTAATTTGATCACCATTTGGATAAACATCTTCGATATCGGGAGCAAACAAAACATCGACGTTGGCCGCCGATAGTTTTTCGGCATCTTCTTGCAGAGTGCGCGGATAACTTTCGAAGTCTTCGTTGGCACCGAACTGCAGTGGGTTGACAAAAATTGAGACCACAACAAAGTCAGATTGCTCGTGGGCAATTCTTACTAGCGACATGTGGCCATCGTGCAACGCACCCATAGTCGGCACAAACGAAACGCTCTTACCATGCTGCCTTGCGTTCGAGACTACAGCGGTAAGACTCTCAGCGCTTGTGATGATTTGCATCAGCCAAGCAACTCACTCGGATCAATTGGTTTATGCCCGGCGGCAAGTGCAACCTCGACCGAACTTCTAACTACTCCTGCCAGCACGCTGCGCGCATCGTCGATGCCAACCGACTCGAGCAAACCGATTGCTTGATTCACAATCATCGCCGAGAAATTTGTGGCAACCGAAATCGCCTCAAAGTAGATTGCGCGGTCTTCTTCGCTAACCACAATCGGCTCAGCGCCCATTTCGATAACCAGCGCTTGCGCGATTGGCAGAGCAACCGTTGGCGCAGAAACAGCAAAGTAACTTTCGCGAATTCGAGCGAGGTCGACACTCGTGCCGGTGAAACTCATCGCCGGATGAATGGCAAGCGGAATAACACCCTGCTGAGCCGCCGAATTGAAAACCGAATAGCCAAACTCACCAGCGGTGTGCGCAACCAACTGGCCGCTTCTCCAGAGCTTTGCCTCAGAGATGCCACCAATGGTTGCCTCAAGCTGATCGGCCGGAATGGCGAACAAAACCAGGTCTGCCATCTCGAGCAGCTGGGGCAGAGTCTTCACGAGTGCGCCCGGCAACATGGTTTCGGCACGCTCGATGTTTTTGGGGTTGGTGCTGGCAATACCAGCAATCATGTGGCCGGCAGACGCGAGCGCCTGACCGAGCACGGCACCAACCGGGCCTGCACCGATTATTGCTACCGAGAGTCTGCCCTGGGTCACGCCGGGCTCGATTCGGCAGCACCTGTTTCTGAACGGCCAGTTTCTGTGGCTCCGGGTTTTGAATCCCCAGGTTCTCTGATTTTGCATGCCCACTCAATGTGCAGGGCAACCGCAATGAGCGCCGCCGATTCGAGCAAGGCGATGAAGTTGAAAACAATCGAATCTGGCACGACAGGTGCGCCGAGTTGCATCAGCACCAGGGCTATTGCGGCACCCAAAAACAGCGCTCCAGCAATTGATGTTGCCTTGGCAAGCGCGAGAACTTTGGTTGCATAAAACGGATCAACGCGCTTCGGTCGAATGCCACCGGGCACAAACTTTTTCAACTCTTTGCTGTAGCGCAACACAGGCCAAGCAAAAACTAGCTCGAGAATCGCGATTGCTGGCAAAGTGACTAGAACAGTGTTAGTTGCCACAGGAATGCTTCCGCCGTTCAACGTGAAGAGTCGCACAGCAATGTAAACGAACGAACCAGCAATCACGGTTGGCACTAGCAGGGTCAAGAATTTAGTTGGCTTCATTGCTGAATCACCCACACTTCGTTCTCAACACTCTTGGCCAGCTCTGAAACAGAACCGTGACCCGGCAAGACTGCGTCACTGTCGAGCAGCATCCATGGAACTAAAACAAATGCTCTGTTGAAAGCGCGTGGGTGCGGCAACTCGAGTTTCTTTTTCGACTTGATCACATCACCGTAGGTGACGATGTCGATGTCGATGGTTCGCGAGCCCCAACGTTCGATGCGAACGCGACCGAGTTCAGATTCAATTCGGCGCACTTCGCGCAAAAGTTTCTTCGGCTTGAGTTTCGTGTCAACTTTGAGCACAGCATTTATGTAATTCGGTTTGCTCTCGTCAACGCCCGCCGCGGTTACGGCGAAAGATTCAACGAGCGGTGAGACGCCCCGAACCTTGAGCCCCTTGGTTTCGTTCAATGCCTCAACTGCCGCACGGATGTTGGCTATGCGATCGCCCAGGTTTCCGCCAATGGCAAGCACGGCCGGGGTGAAGTGCTTCTTCACTTTCGCTTAGCCCTAACCGTTACTGAGACATCAGAAAACGCATGGTCGATTGGGGCTTGGGGCTTGTGCACTGTGATCTTGGCTTTTTTCACGATGCCGGTCTCGTCGCCGCCACCGAAGCTCATGACCAGCTCGAGCAGCCTGGTCGCTAGCGTCTCGAGCAGATCGACGGGGTTAGCCTTGGCGTTGGCCACCAGGGCATTGGCCAATTCGCCGTAGTTGACGGTCTTGGCTAGGTCGTCGTTTGCTGCCGCCGCCTTGCCATCCAGCCACACCGATGCGTCTATAAAGAAGTCTTGGCCGTTGGCGCGCTCAAACTCAAAAACGCCGTGGTGAGCGAATACTCGAAGGCCTTTGATGCTTATTTTGAGCGGTGAATGCTGCATGCATTAACTCTGCCCTATTTACTGAGTTTCCGCATTTCGCAGGGCCTCGACAACGTCGATGGCGTCGGTGGTGGCAATCACGTTGTGAACACGGATGCCCCAGAGTTTGCGCTGCAACAGAAGTGCGGTCAACACGGCCGTTGCCAGGTCGCGTCGAGAGTTACTTACCTCGCCAGCCTCGTCAGGCTCGAGCATGCCTGCGATGAATCGCTTTCTCGATGCACCAACCAGAATTGGCAGACCCAGTTTTTCGAGTTCGTCTAGGCGAGCAACGAGTTTCCAGTTTTGTTGCATGTCTTTTGCGAAGCCGAGCCCCGGATCAATCACGATGTTCTCTCGCTTCACGCCGGCTGCGATTGCTGCTTCAACCTGAACCGAAAGTTCAGCCGCAACGTCGCGGGCGATATCTTGATATTCGTTTAGCGAATCCATTCGATCGCTGAAACCACGCCAGTGCGAAATTACAAGAATCGCCGAAGTTTGTGCGGCAACCGAAAACATGTCAGGGTCTGCCAAGCCGCCCGAGACATCGTTGATGATTTTTGCTCCGGCATCGATGGCGGCTTTTGCCGTTTGCGAGTTCATTGTGTCGATGCTGATGCGCGCTCCACTAGCAATGAATGCGGGTTCGGCTGCGATTTTCTTGATCAGCGAGATCACTCGTCGCTGTTCTTCTTCGATTGTGATTCGCTCGGCACCTGGTCGCGTTGATTCTCCACCGACGTCGATAATGTTTGACCCGGCGGCAATCAAAAGCCGCGCGTGATTTAGCGCATCGTCTTCTGCAGAAAACTGACCGCCGTCACTAAAAGAATCGGGGGTGGCATTGAGCACACCCATTACTAGCGGACGATTGAATGCC
>CAZDKF010000084.1:0-5250 GCA_964505955.1 uncultured Rhodoluna sp.
GCTTGAACTTGGCTCGGTGAGGCAGCATCGAGTCGGCCGTGTACTTGCCGCTTTCGATTGCAGCGGCTGCCACCAACACCTTGAACACCGAGCCGGGCGCATAGAGACTTCCGCTGATCGCCTTATTGACCAGCGGGCTGTTGGCATCTGCGAGCAACTCGGCGTAGTTATTGCCAGAGGTTATGCCGTCGTGAACCGCAAGCCGGTTGGCGTCGAATCCAGGCTTCGAAACCATGGCGATGATGTTGCCGGTCGTCGGATCTAGTGCCACAACCGCACCCTTGAGTTTGCCGAGCGCATCCCAGGCGACCTTCTGAATCTCAGGATCAATCGTTAGCTCAACCGATGCTCCGGTGACCGGGTTGCCGCTAAGCAGCGCATTTACCTGCTCGAAGAATTGCGATGAGTTCTTGCCGGTCAAGAAGCTGTTCATTGCAGACTCTAGGCCGGTTGCTCCCTGGTAGAAACTGAAGAATCCGGTGATGGCCGAATACATCTGGCTTTCGTATACGCGCAGAAAACGAAAGTTGTTGTCTGATGCCTCAGAGAATGCAATCGGAGTTCCGTCGACAAGAATCGAACCGCGCTGAGTTTTGTATGAGTCGTAAACCGAGCGAACGTTTCTCGGGTCACGGCCAAGTTCGTCGGCAGCCAGCACCTGAATCGTCGAAGTCGAAACCATTAGCGAAACAAACATCGCCATGATCACAAAAACTACGCGCTTCAATTCACGATTCAAAAGCCACTCACCCCGTTTCGCTCTCGCGAGTCGGCGGTGTCAGAAATTCGAAGCAGCAGGCCGATGATTATCCAGTTGGCAAGAAGTGACGAACCACCCGCTGCAAGAAACGGTGTGGTCAAACCGGTCAGTGGTAAAACGCGAGTCACTCCACCGATAACGATGAAGGTTTGCAGCGCAACAACAAAACTCAAACCGAGCGTGAGCAGCTTGCTGAAGTCATCGCTGTGGTTGAAGGCAACCCGAAGCCCACGCGAAACAATCAAGAGGTAGAGCGCGAGAATCGCAAACATTCCTGCGAGCCCAAGTTCTTCACCAAGCGAAGCGATAATGAAGTCGCTTTCGGCAAGTGGCACCAACTGCGGAACCCCGCCACCGAGACCGGTGCCGAGCACGCTACCGTGAGCGAGCCCGAATAATCCCTGCACCAGCTGGTAACTGCCACCGATTGCGTCGTAGTGGGTTGGGTCAAACGGGTTCAGCCACGAGGCGAAGCGCCCGCCAACGTAGTCGAGCACTCGGCTGGCAATCAGAGCGCTGGTGACGAACATGCCCAGACCGACAACCACATAGATGGCTCGGCCGGTGGCCACCTAGATCATGACTAGAAATAGCCCGAAATAGAGCAGGGATGTGCCGAGGTCACGCTGGCTAATCAGCACCAGCAGGCTTACTGCCCAGATAGCCAGAATCGGCCCAAGGTCTCGGGCGCGAGGCAGCTGAATGCCAACAAACTTGGGGCCAGCGGCGGCCAAAGAGTCTCTTCGGGTCACCAAGTATCCGGCGAAGAAGATGGTCAGGGCGATTTTGGCCAACTCGCCTGGTTGAAAGGTCAGGCCTGCGATCGAAATCCAGAGCTGAGCGCCATTGATGGATGTGCCGATGAAGGGCAGGGCCGGCGAGATGAGTAGAACCAGGCCAACGACCATAGAGATGTACACGTAGCGACGCAAGAAGAGGTGTGAGCGCACAAAGAGCACCACCGCGCTCGCGGCGGCAATCGCCACGACCGTCCAGATGACCTGCCTGAAGGCAAAGAGCTCGGTGCCGCCCGCAGCAATCGTGGCAAGGTCGAGTCGATAAATCTGAGCGATGCCTAAACCATTTAGCAAAACTACGGCGGGCAAAATCAACGCGTCTGCCTCACTCGCCTTCTTGCGAAGAATGAAGTGCAGCACCGTGGCTGCGACAGCCAGCGGTGCCCAGTAGGTGAGAATGTCGAAAGTCAGAATCTCGATTGTCGAAAGTTGAATCTGTGCCAACTCGAACGCATTGATGCCGAAGGCAAAAAACAGCAGCCAGATTTCAATGTTTCGCTTTCGCGGAACTACGCCTGCAATCTTCTGAATATCGATTGCTACCGTGCTTGTCACTTGCCCACCTCGCGCAGAATCGAAAGCTTCTCTGAAATGTCTGCAAAGCTATCGCCGCTGATTGATCTTTCAACTAACTGCTGCTGGTAGGTGTTCAGCTCGCTTACGACAATATCCGTGCGCTGGTATTCGCGGCTAAACACAAATGGCCCGAATGATTCTCTGATGCCCTGGTAGATGACAACGTAGCCGTTGTTCTCTGCGATGAAGAATCGAGTCTGCGTGTATGCGTAAGCACTGAACGCAAGATAGCCGGCTACACCAATTAGGGTCATGATGATTGCGAGGCCGCGAATTCTGCGCCACCTGACCTTGCTGCGCGTTTCTTTCATGATGCGCTCGAGCAACTCTTCTGTCTCGACCGCAAATTCTTCGGCTGGTTGACGAACTAGCAGGTCGCGCAAAATACGGGGATTGAAAATCTCGACGAGTCGACTTCCGCGGCGTGTAGAAATCACTACTTCGTTTTCTGCAGAACCCACGAAGGTTGGTTGCACAACGAAGTCACTCTGAACCGCAGAAGAAATCACATCGACAACCACAACCGTGACGTTGTCTGGAGCACCGTGCTCTAAGGCCTCATAAATCAGCAGCGCCGTTGCTTCCTCTGCATCGACAGACTTATCGAGCAAAATTTTGTTGATGATTTCGTCTGGCACGACACCGCAGAGGCCGTCACTGCAAAGCATCCAGCGGTCGCCGGCGGCAGCTTTGAAGACCTCGGTATCTATTTCTGGCGAGACTTCAACATCGCCGAGCACGCGCATCAACACGCTTCGGCGCGGGTGGGTGAGCGCTTCTTCTGCCGTGATGCGACCCGTGTCTACTAGACGCTGCACGAAGGTGTGGTCTTTGGTGACCTGTGAAACCTTGTCTTCGCTCACCATATAGACACGCGAGTCACCGATGTGGGTCACGGTAACCAGGTCGCCGGTGAAGACGATGCCCGAGAAAGTGGTCCCCATTCCCTTCAGCTCAGCGTGTTCAGAGACGGTGTCGGCCAATTTCTGATTGGCCTCTAGCAGCGCTTCGACAACCTGGCTCGAGGCCTGATCCGTGTCTTCGTACTCTCGGTCGGCCTGCGCCACCGACTGCGCGATGATTGCCGACGCAATGTCGCCACCGGCGTGACCACCCATTCCATCGGCGACGAAGAAAAAGTTATAACCGGCGTAGCCCGAGTCTTGATTGCTCTTGCGAACACGACCAATGTTAGAAGCCGCGTAGCTTTGAGTCTTGACCGACATCTATGTCTACGCTCGCAACTCAAAAATGGTCTTGCCGATTCTCATCGGGGTGTTGAGTTTTACTGGCGCAGGAGTGCCGATTCGTGAACCGTCGAGATAGGTTCCGTTAGTTGAATTTAAATCTTGAAGCAACCAGTCGTTATTTATCAAAACCAATTTGGCATGGTGAGTCGATGCGTATTCGTCATTAATCACCAGGTCGCTGTTATCGGCTCGACCAATTGTGATTTCTCTTCGATCTAGTTTGAGCGAGTATCCCTTTCGATCGCCATCGGTAATCACCAGCTTGGTTGCGTTGACACCCTGCGGCTCGCTCATTAGAACATCGGTTTGCTGATTGCTTGGAGCTGCAGGAATCACCGGGGTCGAAACACGTTGTGGCGAGTTAGCCTCTGCCACCCGCGAAAAAACTTTCTGCCCGAAAAGGTCAGCCCTAATGACCGAGAGAATGCTGAACAGAAAGATCCAGAGAACTACAAGAAATGCAATTCGAACAATAAAAAGTGCTAACTCACTCATTGCTCACCTTGCTCGCAACGATTCGAAAAGTGAAAACGCTGCGCCCGGCCGAAATTTGACTTTCGTTTTGCAGGGGCGCTTCTGTCATCGACCTTCCATCAACCCTTGTGCCGTTGGTCGAACCCAAATCACGGATGCCCGCCTTGGCACCATCCCAGAGAATTTCAAAATGTTTGCGGCTCAGACCGCTGTCATCGATTTGAATGTCTGCGCTTGCATCGCGCCCAACTGATGTTCGAGCCGCGGTCAGCGAGTAGAGCCGGCCGTTTAGTTCGAGTTGCGGCCCCCAGCTGACTGCAATCTCTTCGGTCGTTGAAGCCACCACGATTTGCCCGAGGTTGAGGCTGCCGTCTTCGATTAACTTGATGTCGAGTGCCGCGCCAAACTGAAAGCCCTGCTTTTGCGCGTGGGCCTGGGTGAGCGAGGTGAGCTCTGAAACCAGGTTTGCGCCGAGTGCGCGCATGCGCTGAAAGTCTGCTGCCGATAGGCGCACGTTGAAGGTGTTCGGGGCGAGAATGCGGTCGCGGCTCACGATGCTCGCTTTAGAGTCCATTTCGGCCTTAGTGGCCGAGGCAATCTCGAGCGGCTGCAGCTCACTCTTGAAGGGCTTGCTGAACGCGCCCGTAACGATGCGCTCGAGTCCCTTTTCAAAGTTCTCTAGAAAGCCCAAACCACCCCTCGTCTTCTCTAGAAGTCTACCTTTGAGCCTTTTCGCTCGCCTGAAGGTCGCAAATCAACCTGAAGTCTTGGAGTTGTCTGTGGGGATTCTTGGTCTTGCCTGTCGAGACGCTGTTAGGGCAAAGTCTCTGACTAGTTTGAGTTTTGAGAGCATGCGGATGTTCTCCTTGTTGCTGAAACGGCTCGAATTTCGATTCGAGCCGTTTTCGCTGTCTGGAGTTGCCAGTACTAACCGACTAGGTCTTTTGCTCTGCCGCGGGTGTGGTTTGGCTTGCAAACCAGGTTTTCTGGCTTTTCGGCGCAGCTCTCGCAAAGCAAAACCAGGTCTTTGCAGCCCAAATTGGCGCAATTCACGAAGTGCTTGGTTGGACCCGAGCAGACCTCGCACTCGCCGATTACCTTGGTTTCGTCACTGAAATCCATGGTCATGCGCTCGTCAAAGACATAAAGCGAGCCCTCCCAGAGGCCCTTGTCTTTGAAGGTCTCGCCGTAGCGAACGATGCCGCCCTGAATCTGAAAAACCTCTTGACAACCGCGATTAATCATGGCCGCCGAGAGAATCTCGCAGCGAATGCCGCCTGTGCAATAGGTAACGATCGGCTTGTCTTTCAGGTGGTCGTACTTGCCGCTTTCTAGTTCACGGATGAAGTCGTGCGTGGTGTCGGTTTCGGGCACGATGGCGTTCTTGAACTTG
>CAZDKF010000085.1:0-5237 GCA_964505955.1 uncultured Rhodoluna sp.
CGAAGAGGCGTTCGACGTCTGGAAGGAATCCGAGGTCAAGCATTTCGTCGGCCTCGTCGAGAACCATGAAGCGAATGTTGCCCAGGTCGAGCTTCTTCTGCTTCGAGAGGTCAATCAAACGTCCAGGGGTTCCGACGATGATCTGAGCGCCCGCTTCGATTTCGGCAACCTGGCCCTCATAGGCCTTGCCGCCGTAAATGGCAGCAACCGTGGTCGGGCGGTTCGAGCAAGCCAACTTGAGGTCTTCGGCGACCTGAATGCAGAGCTCGCGGGTAGGCACGACAACCAGGGCCTTAGCGCCCGGCTCTGGGTTTGGGCCGAGAATCTGAATCAGTGGCAGGCCGAAACCGAAGGTTTTTCCGGTTCCGGTCTTGGCCTGGCCAATAACGTCTTGGCCGGTTAGAGCGACCGGAATGGCCTGCTCTTGAATGGGGAATGGCTCGGTAATGCCTTTGGCAGCAAGGGCATCGGCGATATCTTGGTCAATACCAAGGTCGCGAAAGGTCAAGGGGGCTCCTCTAATTGGGGCGCGCTCGCGGCGAGACTGCCGCGCATACGGGTTCAATCTTACCTTTGGGCACCAATTTCATACGGGGGTATTCTTGAACCCATGTTCGATTGGTTCAAGCGCCTGTTTCCTCGCGCAAGCAATTTTGTCTTGGCTCCTCGCGAAGACCGCGCCGCTCGCAACACTGGCAAGATCAATCTCAAGCCATACAGCCCTGAACCAAGGCGTTACCTCGGGCAGCTTGCCTATTTGCAACTTAGCCAGTTTGAGATTCTCACCAACGAACTCAAGTATTCACCTACCACCGCATACAAGGCGCAACTCAGCGAAGCTGCCGCGAAGAGCTTCGAGCAGTATCGCGCGATTTCGAAACTCATCGTGGCCAAGGGCATCGACCCAACCGATGCCATGGACCCATACGTCGAACGCATCGAAACCTTTCACTCTCGCATCAGTGGCAACGACTGGTATGAAACCATCATCAAGGTCTATCTGGTATCTGGTTTGCTAAATGACTTCTACACGCGTCTTGCAGTTGGCCTAGACCCGGCATCGCGCGCTGCGGTTGAAAAAACTTTGGCAGACAAGACTTTTGAAAAGTATGCGGTGAAGGCTCTGCTCGAGTCAATGCAGCAAGACCCGACCCTGGCTTCGCGCTTGGCGCTCTGGGGTCGTCGTGTGATGGGCGATGTTCTGCTCGAACTCCGCGCGGCTTTCGATAACCGCAAGTTGGCCGGTGTCACTCGAACGGCTCAGCTCACTATCGAGCAGGAGCGCGAAGCGAACCTCGCTGCCTATTCGAAACTCGAGCCGCTGGTTAGCGAACTAATTGCTGCGCACTCGGTGCGCATGGATGCGATCGGGCTAACCGCGTAGTTTTTCTAAACGCTTTGGCACGAACCACATCGCAACTGGCATTGAGAACATGGTGATAACCCAGATCCATGCCTCGGTTGCCGGAAAGCCCGCCCAAGTTAGTGCGGCCCACAAAATTGCGCCAAGGATGAATGAGCTGACTCCCGGAACCAGTGAGCCATACTTCTCGCTCTTCAGACCGATGTATGGAGCTACCAATCCGAGGATTGCGGCGTAAACAACAATGAATGCGATTTCCATTAGGCGATAAATCCAACCCGGCGTGCTTCTTCAACGCCAATCTCTAGGTAAGCAACTGATGCGGTAGGAACGACGAACTTGCGGCCCTTGTTGTCTGCGAATGTGACGAGCTTGTCGCCAGAGTTCAAAGCTCCAAGGATGGTCTGCTCGATCTCAGCGCTCGACTGATCGGTCTCAAATGCTAATTCGCGGCCAGAGTCTTTGATGCCTATTCGTACGTCCATGGTGTGCCTTTCGCTCAACCTGTCTAGATTACGACATGTCACAGGGGTGGGTTATTCTCGGGGCAATGAAGAAATCCGGCGGGCAGGCAACGGCCCAATTTAGAAAGCAAGTGCTTGTCGACCCAATCGACTCGCTCGAGCTTTCTGCAGGCCAGCAGCAAATCGTCGACCTGCCGCTCGGATCTGTCGCGCTCGCGGTGGGGTGGCCGGGCAGCGGCAAGACCACAGCGCTGAAGGCGCACTTTCTGCGCCTCGCCCGCGAGACCTCACCCGAAAACATCTTGGTTATCGCTGCCAATCGCACGGCTGCCGCAAAGTTGCGCGATGAGCTCGCTCTGGCTTTTCAGGGTTCAACTCTTGGCCCTACCGCTCGCACGCTCAGCTCAATCGCCTTCTCGATTCTTCGCCACAGTGCCCTCGAACAAGGACTCAAGTTGCCAGAGCTTATTTCTGGCAGCGAGCAAGACGTGATTCTGGCCGAGCTGGTAGAGCTGATCGAAAAGGGTGTCTTGCCCGAGCCGAGTTTTCCGAAACACATCACCACAACCGTCATGGGTCTCTCTGGTTTTCGCAGCGAACTTCGCGATGTTATAGCTGTCGCAATCGAGCACTCGATCAGCCCGCAGTCACTTGCCAAGTTGGGTGTTGAGAAGAACAAACCCGAGTGGGTCGGTGTTTCTGAGATTTACGCTCACTACCTGACCGAGCTAGAACAGCCTCACAACTCACACCGCTTTGACCCGTCGGCCTTGTTGGTCGAAGCGGCCAAGGTGTTGCGTGGTGGTGTTGTACCGAGTGATCTCCAAAAACACGTGAAGCACATTCTCGTTGACGACGCACAAGAACTAACTCCGGCAGCCGTTGAACTACTCAGCGCGCTAACCGAACTCGGTACCGGGCTTGTGCTTTTCGGCGACCCAGACGTTTCAACCCTCGGATTCAGGGCTGCCGACCCAGAGGCCATGCACCGCTTTGCCGACTCGCTTGCCAAAAAGCGTGGTGTTCAACTGGTGCAGACCTACATCTATCCGACACACGCTTCGCACCCGGCCGACATCTCAGAGGCAATCACCCGAATCACGCCAAGAATTCCTGTGGCTGCGGCCGGCCCGCAACGTCAGGGCATGAAGCCGCAGGTCGACATTGATGCAGAACCGAGCATCGAAGCGGCGGTTTTCAGTTTGCAGCAAGAAGAGGCCGGGTGGCTGGCCAATCGACTTCGAACCCTTCACCTGAACGACGGCATCGCATTCAAAGACATGGCTGTCGTCGCTCGCTCGCGAGACGAACTCGAAGAGCTAGAGAACGCGCTTGCTGCCGAATCGGTTCCGGTTCGAATCGTGGGTGCGCAGTCAGCACTTCGAGACGAATTCGGTGCAGTGAGTTACTTGCGTCTGGCTCAACAGGTCTTGAGTTCCGAACCGGTCTCGGTTGACAACGCAATCGCACTACTCACGTCGCCGATCGCTGGTTTCGATGCAATCACATTGCGCAGATTGCGCCGCGTTTTACGCAAGCAAGAACTCGAGGCTGGCTCATCGCGTTCTAGCGGTGAGCTTATGGCCGAACTCTTTACTGCCTCTGGCTCAGCCGCAACGCTGCCTGGCGACGGCAAGCGCGCAGATCGATTCATCAAACTGTTTTTCGAATTGCGCGAAATTGCGGCCGACGAAACCAAGACCATCGAAGACCTTCTCTGGCACGCCTGGGTAAAGAGCTCTCCATCAAAGGTTTGGCCACAACTTTCTCGTGGCATCGAAGAGGTTGCTCTGCAGGCGAATCGCAACCTAGATTCAGTGGTTGCCTTGTTCTCGGCAGCAGCAAGATTCGTTGAGCGAAATCCAACTGCTCCCGGTTCTGAGTTCGTCGAGCAGCAGTTAGCGCTGGCACTTCCAGAAGACTCGCTATCTGTGGCAACCAATCTGAATCAGGCGGTTTCGCTTCTCACGCCTTCCGCGCTTATTTCTAAGCGCTTCAGAGTTGTCGCACTGGCCCACATGCAAGAAGGAATCTGGCCGAACCTTAAGCCTCGATCGTCGCTGCTCGGCGCTGCTGCACTGAACCAGCTTCAGCGCGACCCCGGCCACGACCCAAATAGCGAGAGCCGCAGCGAGCTCGCCTCTGAACTGCGAATGCTCTACAAAGCAGTAGGCGCGGCAACCGAGCGCCTGTTGATTTCTGCCATCGACACCGAAGAAGAGCAGGTTTCGCAGTTTGTTCGCTTGATTGTTGGTAGAGACATCGAGACCAGTGAGTTTATTCAGACTCGACTAACCCTGCGCGGAATGGTCGGGCAGTTGCGCCGCCAGCTTGTGCTCGCAAAAGATGAAGGCCACCGACAGCAGCTAGCAATCCAGCTCGCACGTCTCGCGGGCGAGGGTGTTCCCGGTGCGCATCCCGATTATTGGTATGGCTTGAAAGAACTGTCGACAACAGAAGCGCTTGCCGAATTGCACGTTGCCGAAGATCACGACAATCGTCTAGAACTGCATCCATCAGAGCTCGACAACTTTGTTAAGTGTCCGTTGCACTGGTTCATCGAAGCACACGGAGGTCGCCAGGCGTCGATGACCGCAAAGGTCGGAACTCTCATGCACGAGATTCTCGAGCAGGCAACCGAGTTCACTGAGTCTGCCTTCGAGAAGGCTGTCGACTCGAAGTGGCACAACCTCGAATTTGATTCGCAGTGGCAAGAGAGCGCAGAGCGCAGACGTGTCTCGCGAATGATTGTTCGATTGCTTTCGTATCTCGACGATTTTCGCGTTGGCAAGCGTCGCGTAATCGGGGTTGAAGAGAAAATCGACTTCGCACTGGCGGGTGCCTGGGTCAACGGAAAGGCCGACCGCATCGAAATCGATGACAACTCGAACGTGCTCATTTCTGACCTCAAGACCAGTCGCAACGAAGTCAGCGAAAGCGAAACCAACGATCACTTGCAACTAGCGGTCTACCAGTTGGCTGCGCTAAACGGTGGCTTCAAAAACGTCGGAGCGCTCGAGGCCGAGCCGGTTGGCGTAGCGGCTGTTTTGGTTCAAATCGGTCACAAGAACAAAGACAAAGAAGACGAGCCAATCGTCACTTCACAAACCGCACTCAAAGTCGGCGGGGTTCAGATGGTAAGTGCCATCGACCAGTTTTTGCGCCAGATCGAGAAAGTCACCGAAGGCATGTTGCTCGTCGACGCCAAAGTAGCCGCAAACACAGGGCTGCACTGCTATGAGCGCAACCCATACGGCTCATGTTCGCTGCACCTGGTTGAGCAGGTGAGCTATGGAGAATAAGCACAAGGTAAGCGCTAACCAGGTCTCGCGCGCCATGGGCAGCAAGTATGACCTAACACCTGAGCAGGTTGCCGCTGTGAAAGAGAGCTACACAGGTCAATTCTTGGC
>CAZDKF010000086.1:0-5188 GCA_964505955.1 uncultured Rhodoluna sp.
ACCCTTCGCGGCTACACCGAGCTCTACCGAATGGGAGCGCTGAAGAAAAAGGCCGACATCGATGAGGCCATGGGCCGCATCGAGAACGAGTCGATTCGAATGTCTGAACTCGTCGAAAACCTCTTGGCACTTGCCCGCATGGATGAAACCTTCGAGTTAACCAAGACCAAACACGACCTAGCCAAGTTGGCGGCCCTATCAATTCGCGACGCTGGGGCAAACGGTTCGAAGAACGAGTTCGCCCTAGTTGACCTAGCTGGCAAGACACTTTCAGTCGACTTTGCACTCGAAGCTGCCGTTGACGCCTCAGCAATTCGACAGGTGCTGACCAATCTGCTGGTCAATGCGGTTAAGTTTTCTGACCCGAAAGATCGAATCGAGATTGCCTTGGCCGAAGCTTCGGGCAAAGCCGTCATCGAGGTTCGCGATCACGGCGAGGGCATTCCAAAGGCCCTTCGCGACAAAGTTTTTGAGCGCTTCTATCGTGCAGACAATTCGCGAAACCGCGAAACCGGCGGAAGCGGTCTCGGCCTCTCGATCGTGAAGACAATCGTCACTCGCCACGGCGGAGACGTGAAAGCTTTAGAGACGCCTGGCGGCGGAGCAACCTTCAGAATCACGCTGCCAATCAAGTAATTCACCGTTTAAAAACGGCCATACTTACCCACAGTTTTGCTCAGGTTTCGCTCGGGTTACTTTTTGTGACGATTATTTGTGCATGACACAATTTCAAGTTGATAGCGAGCAGGTTCTCGCGGCAAATACGGCAATCCAGAGCACAATCGGTCGTGTGCAAACCGACATCGGTTCGCTGCACTCGCAACTGCAGTCACTGCAAGATTCTTGGCGCGGTCTGGCAGCAAACCAATTTCAAGAGTTAGCGCTTCGCTGGCACACAACTGCCACTGCCGTGCAGACGCAATTGGGTGAACTCGGAATAGCACTGGCTTACGCGGCTCAGCAATATGAAGAAATCGAAAATGCGAATCTTCGCCTGTTCGCGAGTTAAAGCAAAGCGGGTGATCCGAAGACCACCCGCTTTGTTGAATCGACTTTAGAAGTCCATGCCACCCTGAGGTGCAGGTGCTGCAGAAGCCGGCTGTGGCTTGTCTGCAACTACTGCCTCGGTGGTTAGGAAGAGTCCGGCGATCGATGCAGCGTTCTGCAATGCAGAGCGAGTCACCTTCACTGGGTCGATGATGCCAGCGGCAACCATGTCGACATACTCTTCGGTAGCGGCGTTAAGACCGTGACCTACCGGAAGATTTGCGACGCGCTCCGCGACAACACCAGGCTCTAGACCAGCGTTAATAGCGATCTGCTTTAGCGGGGCTGAGATTGCAACTCGAACGATGTTCGCTCCGGTTGCCTCGTCACCAGTTAGCTGAAGCTTCTCGAAAGCAACCTTGCCAGCCTGAATTAGAGCAACTCCACCACCGGCGACGATGCCTTCTTCTTCGGCTGCCTTGGCGTTGCGAACTGCGTCTTCTACGCGGTGCTTGCGCTCCTTAAGCTCAACCTCGGTAGCTGCACCAGTCTTGATGACGGCAACACCGCCGGCCAGCTTGGCGAGGCGCTCCTGCAGCTTCTCGCGGTCATAGTCGCTGTCGGTCTTCTCGAGTTCGCGGCGAATCTGCTCAACGCGTCCGGCGATAGCCTCAGCTGTGCCGTCACCCTCAACGATTGTGGTCTCATCCTTGGTGATTACAACCTTGCGAGCACGACCTAGTAGGTCGAGAGTGGTGTTCTCGAGCTTTAGACCAACCTCTTCGGCGATAACCTGACCGCCGGTGAGAATTGCAATGTCCTGCAACATGGCCTTGCGGCGGTCACCGAAGCCAGGTGCCTTTACGGCAACCGACTTGAAGATTCCGCGAATTTTGTTGACGATCAAAGTCGCAAGAGCTTCGCCCTCAACGTCTTCGGCGATGATCAATAGCGGCTTGCCCGACTGCATAACCTTGTCGACCACTGGCAAAAGATCTTTCATGTTCGAGATCTTTGAGTTTGCGATTAGAACGTATGCATCTTCGAGAACAGCTTCTTGACGCTCAGGGTCGGTGACCATGTATGCCGAAATGTATCCCTTGTCGAATCGCATACCTTCGGTTAGTTCAAGGGTGGTGCTGAAAGTGTTTGACTCCTCAACAGTGACAACACCTTCTTTTCCGACTTTGGTGATTGCTTCTGCAATGAGCTCACCAATGTATGGATCACCGGCAGAGATAGATGCGGTTGCCGCACGCTGCTCTTTTGTGCTCACTGGCTGGGCAATTACGTGCAGTTCTTCGATAACGGCAGCGACTGCCTTGTCGATTCCGCGACGCAGTGTGATTGGGTCAGCTCCGGCTGCAACGTTGCGCAGACCTTCGCGAACCAAGGCCTGAGCCAAAACCGTTGCGGTGGTTGTTCCGTCACCGGCGACGTCGTCGGTCTTCTTTGCGACCTCTTTTACGAGTTCTGCGCCGATGCGCTCGAATGGGTCTTCGAGTTCGATCTCTTTAGCGATCGAAACACCATCGTTAGTGATGGTCGGAGCGCCCCACTTCTTCTCTAGTACAACGTTGCGGCCGCGTGGGCCAAGAGTGACCTTTACGGTGTCAGCGAGAATGTTCAATCCGCGCTCGAGACCGCGACGAGCTTCCTCGTCGAATGCGATAATTTTTGCCATTTTTGGGTTTCTCCCGTTTGCTTAGTTCGTTGGCACTCTCTGATGTGGAGTGCTAATCCATTTTGGCACTCTAACCCCGAGAGTGCAAACCCGAATTTCGGCCAGAAATGCGAAAAGACCCCGCTTTCGCGGGGCCTCCTCAAGACTGTGGTCTTAGATTGCGACTACGTTGTCTGCCTGCTTGCCCTTGTCGCCATCCTTGATGTCGAAAGAAACGCGCTGGTTTTCCTTTAGTTCCTTGTAGCCATCGCCCTTGATCGCTGAGAAGTGGACGAAAACGTCTGCTCCGCCATCTTCAGTGATAAAGCCAAAACCCTTTTCAGAGTTGAACCACTTTACGGTTCCTTGTGCCATTCCATACTCCTGTTGCTATTAGACAGACCCGGAACACCGGATCTCAGTCGAACGGCAAATGAAGCGGATTCTGCGTGCTGATACGACCAATCCCAACCCTAGCCCTATGCGGCTGCGAATAATAGGGCAAAAGGTACATTTCTGGCTTGTTATCGAAGTGTAATGAAATGAGAGAAAAGCTAGTTTTGCTCTAAATCGGTGCCCAGCACCACGGTTATTGCATCTGCAAACTGTGTTGAAACCAGCACCGATGCGAGCTTTAGTCTCTTGGCGATCGCCTCAGCCGTTGCCTGGTCGGCCGCCGATCTGATGTGCACCACGGTCTTTTCGCGCTCGGCTCGATCGGCCGGCGTGTAGTTGGCAGCGCTGGCCACGTTGAACCCTGCATTGGCCAGGGTCAATGCCCACTTGCCTGCAAAGCCCTGCTGCTCTGTGGCGTCGAGCACAACCACGAGTGGTTTCTGCTCTTCAACCACCGGCTGCGCGACAACCGTTGAGTTGTCTGTAAAGAAGTTCAGACTGTCGATTCCCTTGAGGCCAACATAGCCAACCAGTGCGACGATTGCCGAGAAAGAAGCAATCTTCAAAAACTCTAGGATGCGATGCTTCGCGGTGCGACGAATGCGGTGACGGCCACCGTGAACGGGAGCGGCGTCGAACTCATCCGTGGGAAATTTATCGGCCATGTCTCTGTGTTTTTCTCTTTCGCACTCGAGCCTAATATTAGGCTTCGAAACACAATCGAAACGGAGTTTCAATGACTTACTCGGTAAACAAGAGCGACGATGAGTGGCGAGCCGAACTCAGCGAGTTTGAATATCATGTGCTTCGCGAAGCCGGCACCGAACGCGCCTATACGGGTGAGCTTCTCGAGGAAGCCCGCGTTGGCACTTTCTCTTGCCGTGGCTGCGGCGCTGAACTCTTTAAGAGCGAGACCAAGTTCGACTCGCACTGCGGTTGGCCAAGTTTCTACGAGCCGAAAGTTGGCGACGCTGTTGAGCTAATAGAAGACCGCTCGCACGGCATGGTTCGCACCGAGGTTCGCTGTGCTGCCTGCGGCTGCCACCTGGGCCACGTTTTCGAAGACGCCCCGCAGACCCCAACCGGTGATCGCTACTGCATCAATTCAGTGAGCATCACTTTCACTGAAGGTTAGAATTTGAACATGAGCGAATTCAATGCAGAAAAGATTGCAAAAAACGTGAAGAAAAAAGTGAAGAAGAGCATGAAAAAGAAATTCGGAAAAACAAACGTGACCGTAACCAAGAACGGCTCGGCTTTCTATTTCTTGGGCATAGTCGGTTCGGCGATTTACTTCATCTCAACGGCAGATGGCTTCTGGGATGGCGTTCTCGGAGTGCTCAAGTCATTGGTCTGGCCAGCGTTTTTGGTCTTTGAAGCACTCAGCGCTCTAAGCGCTTAATTCAATCTGAGCCGACCAGCGAAGCCCGAGCATGGTCGAAGCAAATTTCGAAGCTATCGGAATTTGCCGAACAGGCTGGCTGAGACTTGAACGAAGAACCTGACCACGCGATACGCGATTCACTTTTGGAGCCGACCAGGGGACTCGAACCCCTAACCCTCGCATTACAAGTGCGATGCGCTACCAATTGCGCCAGGTCGGCCTAGACACCTGATTTGCAGAAGAGATTTGACCACTCTTCTTACGAGGGCGAGCTCGCAATCTGTGTCTATCGATCACCAAAGGTGAACTTTGTAATTCTAGTTGCCCGCCGCAATTCCGAGCACAAATTGTGCGAACTGAGCCGGGTTGTCAACGCCACCCTTGTAGTGCTGACCGTTCACAAACACGGCAGGTGTTCCGTTCTTTTCAGCCCAGAATGTCGGGCTGAATTCTGGAACGCCAGCTTCGAAGGTTGCATCGGGGGTTTTTAGAATCCACTTGCCGAATGACTTGTTCTTGATGCAAGACTCGACCTTCGACTCGTTGGTGATGCCAACAGATTTGGCCGTCGCGAAGAGCTGGGAATTGTTTGGTCCGGCAGTTCCTTCGACAGGCTGGTTCTCAAACAGTGCCTTGCTGAATGCGAAGTAGTTGTTTGGAGAGTATGAAGCAACGCAGGCGGTGGCGTTTGCGGCACGGCTTGAGTACTCATTTGGTGAGCCACGGCCATCCAAGAATGAAAGGGGACGAACCTCGAG
>CAZDKF010000087.1:0-3927 GCA_964505955.1 uncultured Rhodoluna sp.
GGTCTTTGCTGCTGGTCTCGTTGCCGCTGCAGCAGCAGCCGAAGGAACCGGCGCTTGGCAAGATGTGAACATCTGGGTGATGGCAACCGGTGTTGGTGCAGCCGCTTGGTTCGGAGATCAGGTGGGTTATGCCATCGGTCTTCGCGTTGGTAGACCATACCTCGACAGACGTCAGGGCAACTGGATGCGCAAGGCAATCGAAAAGTCTGAGAAGTTCTATAAGGCTTGGGGTTGGTGGGCCGTTGTCATTGCACGCTTCATGCCTTGGGCTCGCGTTTTGGTTCCGGCAATTGCGGGCATCTCAAAGATGAATTACTACAAGTTCTCAACCGCAAACCTGGTCGGTGCGCTTGCTTGGGGAGTCGGCCTAACCACAGCGGGTTACTTCGCCTATTCGATTCCGTTCGTGAAGAACGCCTCTTACGGCATCGCCGCGTTTTTCATTACGGCCTCGCTAATCGCGGGGCTGCGCACCTGGCTCAAGAACCGTAAGGGCTAATTCGGCACTGCGCTCGCGCGCATAGAAATCAAGCTCTTGCGCCGCCCACTCGGCCCAGTGTTCGTCGCTGCCCTCGCGACCAATCCAGCGTTGTTTGCGGGTTTCTTCTGACTCTTCGAGCCAGACGCTCAGGTCGGCAAACTCGATTGAGTTGCGGTTGATAGCGCCGCATCCCTCGATAATCAGGGGAGTGCCGCCGCTGAACTCGCGCCACTCTTTGCGCTCGCCGCTTGCCCAATCGAAGATTTGATAGTGGGCGACTTCGCGTTTTGAAAGCGGGGTGAGAATCGCGCGCTGCAAATACTCGACGCCGAGTTGCAGGCCCTGCCAGCCGGGATACAGATCGTCGAGATGCACAACCCTTGGCGCAGATTCGCCGAGCTTGAAAAACTCGTTCTGAACCTCATCGGCAAGCGTGCTCTTGCCGCTGCCGGCGCGACCGTCGATTAGCAGAATCGGCATGGCCTTGCCGTCGTCAACAAGCGCAACCAGTTGCTCGGCGATTTCGCGGGCAGCACTTTTTGCGTTCGATTGATTCGGCACCCGTCTAGGTTATAGCTCGACCTGAACGTCTGGGTGCTGCTCGAAGATGTAGCCGCGGCCACGCACCGCACGGATGACATCCTCGTAGCCCTCGATCTTCGCACGCAGGCGTCGCACGTGCACATCGATGGTTCGCTCGGTTACCGCTTCTCTGTTCGTGTCGCTACTTTCGCTGTCGAAGCCGCCGTTTGTTGCAGCAACCAATTGTGCTCGCGTAACTACCTGACCTTCGTTTTCAATCAAGTAGGCAAACAGAAGAAACTCTTTGTTGGTTACTTCGGCGTTGATTCCGTTTTTGTATACGCGCTTGCGTTTGAGATCTACTGTGATTGCAGGCAGGTCGCTTTCGGGTTCGCGCCATTGGTCTGCAGCTCTCGGGTCGCGAAGTGCAGTGCGAACCACGTCAACGTTTCTGCCACCGATACCCTTTGGTGCCAGTGCCACCGCAGAGTAGATTTCGTTTGCTGCGCTTGGCACCATTTCGGCGAAGGTTTGCTTTAGTGCGCTGGCAATCTCGGTTAGCGATGTGCCGTTCGCCCGGGCGGTGGCCTCATCGACTCCGAGGTAGAGGGCGAATCCGCGGGCTTCGGTTTCTGTCGGAACCGCCGCAATCGGGTTGGCTGATTCGGTTCTGGCGGCCTGCGCTCTGCCGGTTGCCTCATCGAGTTTGCGGGCGGTATTGGTGCGAAAATCCTGGATGTTTGCGATTGTCATTTGATTGATCCTTTGGCTATGTGTGAGCTGCTCGAGGTGCACGAATCACGTGCATTTGTCGGGGTGTTGGTGTCTTTGCTAACGGCTAGGCGCTCGGGCCTTCAACCTTTGGTTGGTATGCGGTTAGCGACACATATGCATACACATAGCAGCACACATCATCATTGGGGCCGGTGCCACCAATGAAGTCTGGGTCAAAGTGCTGTTAGTCATTAGATAAAACCTTAAGCACCAATGGCTAGCCTGTCAAACCGATTTTCAGAAAACTATCAGCGGTAGATTTGGCATATGCGCGTTCACATTGCCGATCACCCTCTAATCACCCACAAGCTCACCGTCTTGCGTGACAAGAACACCCCTTCGCCGGTGTTTCGCCAGTTGGTTGAAGAGCTCGTGACCTTGCTTGCCTATGAGGCAACACGCGATGTTCGGGTTGACCGAGTGGTCATTGAGACTCCCGTGACGTCAGCCGACGGTGTCAGGCTCAGCCGCCCGCGCCCGATCATCATCCCGATTCTTCGTGCCGGTCTCGGAATGCTCGATGGCATAGTGAAGCTTTTGCCGACCGCCGAAGTTGGTTTCTTGGGCATTAAGCGCAACGAAGAAACCCTTCAGCCATTCACCTATGCAAACCGATTGCCAGATGACCTAACCAACCGTCAGGTTTTCATAATCGACCCGATGCTGGCTACCGGTGGCACGCTGATTGATTCGATCAACTACGTTTTCGAACGCGGTGCAACCGACGTGACGGCAATTTGTTTGATTGGTGCACCCGAAGGGCTCGCCGCTGTTGAGGCGCACGTGCACGGCAAAGATGTGAAAGTTGTGCTGGGTGCACTCGACGAAAAACTAAACGAGCACGGATACATCGTTCCCGGACTCGGCGACGCTGGCGATCGACTTTACGGTCTCGCCGAATAGCAATGAACTACGAAGAGTTGATGCGCTCGGCAATTGCTGAGGCCGCAAATTCTGGCGACGATGTTCCTGTTGGTGCGCTTATCGTTTCACCCACCGGTGAAGTGATTGCGTTAGGGCACAACGAACGCGAAGCCGACAGCGACCCAACAGCACACGCCGAGATTGTCGCCATTCGTCGGGCGGCAAAACTTCGCCAAGACTGGCGCCTCGAAGACTGCACGCTGGTGGTTACGCTAGAGCCTTGCGTTATGTGTGCCGGGGCCATCGTGGCTGCGCGAATCGGTCGAGTTGTGTTTGGCGCTTGGGATGAGCGCGTGGGCGCATCCGGCTCACTTTATGACTTGATTCGAGATGCGCGGTTGGGCGCACCGGCCGAAGTTATCTCGGGCATTCTTGGCGACGAATGTTCTGCGCAACTGCGCGCGTTCTTCGAAGCGCGTCGCGGCTAGCTCGCAATTTACCGAACCCGCGCGTTCTGCTAACCTATCCAACGGTGACGTGTCCGAGCGGCCGAAGGTACTTGTCTCGAAAACAAGTGTGCGTGAAAGCGCACCGAGGGTTCAAATCCCTCCGTCACCGCGCGAAAGCAAAAAAGAGCCTGGTAAACAGGCTCTTTTTTACTTTGCGGTTGCCTTCGGGGTTTCTGGCTCCCGACTGGTAAATCTAAATCTCAAGAGTCTGGCGGTCTCGCACCGCAGCGGCGATAACTTCGCCGCAAGGCCCGAGCGAGGCGACAAGTTATGTCGACTCGGTGGCCGCAGCTTGGGCGAACAACTGTGGCGGGCAAGTACCGCCGATTTAGTTTGTTTTCAAGAGGAACTCTTGGGAAGCCGCTAGGTCGGCGGTTTTTCTTTTCCTACTTATCAATCTGGTAGTGAATGAACCCAGTCTTCGTTGCCATGCGGTCATAAAGTTGCTGCGCGGTTTTGTTCGAGTCAGCCGTTAACCAATAAACCTTTGTTGCTCCGGCAGCGTCGGCCCAAGCCTGCACGTGCGCAATCAGTGCTCGACCCGCACCTGAACCGCGAGCATCTGCTGAAACATAAAGATCTTCGAGATAGACGTAGTCGCCGCGAGACCAAGTGCCCGGATGAGTTAGCCAGTTGACCATGCCAATCGCTTTGCCGTCATCGTTCAAAGCCAAAGCTCCAAACATGTTCACGGATTCGTCAAGCAGACGTTCAAAAGTGTGGCGCGTTATGTCGGCATCAAGCTGCGTTTCGTAAAACTCTAGGTAGCCGGTCCAA
>CAZDKF010000087.1:3937-5187 GCA_964505955.1 uncultured Rhodoluna sp.
TCTTTGCAAGTATCTTCGGCATTCGCCAAACGTCCCATCCGTGGTTTTCGCACTCTCGAATCAACGCTTCGATGTCTTTGTTTGGGTGAAGCGGCCGCTGCATTGATGCAAAGTAGGCAAACCCGAGGGTTGTCGCCCAATTTGTGCACAGGTAATCTATTCAGATGCCAACTATCGAGTTAAAAGACGACGAGCTTGTGATCAGGCTGAGTTTCTGGCAGCGACTGGCCTGCGTGCACGGCGATGTGCACATTCCGGCCACCAGTCTTCGTGGTGCGCTGGTTGCAGACCCCAATTGGGTAAAAACCCTCGGTTTTCGCATTCCGGGCAAGGCTATTCCCTGGGTAATCATCGCCGGTACCTACATCAAGCCCAAAGACTCGGCTTTCGTCTACTGGACCCGCCGCCACAAGACCGTTTTGCAGCTAAATCTGAGCGGTCGGCCCTACAACCGCGTATTTCTGGGGGTTGACGATGCAGCCGCGCTCGCCGACCAGATCAACGACGCCCTGACCGCCTGCTAGGCCAGTAAAAGTAAGGGCTGCAGCCCTGCCAATTGGCCAAATCGACCTCAATAGCACCTTTGAACGAATTTTGGGGCGAATTCGAGAAAATTGTTGGCAGTTTTAGCCCAATCGTTATAGGGTAGAGGTTTGCTCCCCAACAAACCGCATGCATATTTTGGCTGCGCCTTTGACGCATATTTTGGCGTCAGTAGTTTTTGGGTCGCGATTCCAACCACTCAGATCTAGTTCCTTGGAGGGACATCTCTTGGCATCGGCGAAGAAGACTAAGAACATTCGATCGGCAAAACGCCTTTCATTCGCGAAGGTAACTGAAACCATTGAGGTTCCAGACCTACTCACCCTGCAGACCGAAAGCTTTGACTGGCTAATCGGCAACCCTGCATGGAAGGCAAAGAACCCAGGCGCAAAGAACGGCCTCGAAGAAATCTTTGCTGAGATTTCTCCGATCGTTGACTCGGCAAACCCAGCTCAGGCTCCGAAGATGGGAATCAGCTTCGACAAGCCAGAGCTATACGACCCTGAATACACTCCTGACGAGTGCAAGGTTAAGGGCCGCAGCTACACCCAGCCTCTTTACATCAAGGCAGAGTTCACCAACTACGAAACCGGTGAGATCAAGTCTCAGACCGTTTTCATGGGCGACTTTCCTGTGATGACTGAGAAGGGCACCTTCGTTATTAACGGAACCGAGCGCGTTGTTGTTTCGCAGCTTGTTCGTTCACC
>CAZDKF010000088.1:0-5073 GCA_964505955.1 uncultured Rhodoluna sp.
GTGTGGTCTGATTCGATAACCGCGCTCTTGCCGGCCTTTAGTCGAGCCACTGCTCGAGTGATAGCTGCCGAGATGAAACCGATTACGGCACCGCTGATGGCAACACCGATGCCCCAGTAGATGAAGTTGATGATCTGAGTTCCCCAGGCATCCGTGCTGCCGGTTCCAAGAATCTTGGTGAATGCAGCCCAGTACTGAATGAAGTAGCTGTCGGCAGGCAGCGGGTCGGTGAGCACCTTGATGCCGGCGATGACTGCGGTGAGCGTAGTCATTACGAAGGCTAGAACAATAATTGCCAAGAAGACGTAGCCCACGAAGGCTCCCGCTCGAGAGAGCGAATTGTCGAAGTTGTAGCGCAGTCGCTTGCGCAGGCTTACCTTGACGGTTTTTGGAGCTTCAGGTTCGCCTTGAGCGCCCTGACCATAGGTGCGTGGTTCTTTGTTTTCAGACATGCCAAAAGTTTAGCCAAAAGGGCCTACCTGTCTAATTTCTAGACCGTGAGCAAATCTTCGCCGGGCTCGACAATTAGCTGCACTCCGTCGCTGGAAACATCGACTCTCACCAATGACCCATCGTGGATGGAACCGGCTAACAGTAGGTTTGCCAACTGGTCGTCAATCTGCTGTTGCATGAGACGGCGCAACGGACGGGCACCGTAAACCGGGTCGAATCCGTGGTCAGCGAGCCAGGCTCGAGCAGCTGGTGTCACGGCTAACTTGAGGCGACGCTCGGCCAAACGGTCGCTTAAGCGATCAATATTGAGCTCAACAATTTGGCCCAACTCGCTGCGGTCGAGTGAGCTGAAGATCACGATGTCATCGAGACGATTCAGAAACTCGGGCTTGAAGTGTGCCCGCACGACGTGCATAACCCCGTCGCGGCGTTCCTCGTCGCTGAAGTTTGGGTCAATCAGCAGTTGCGAGCCGAGGTTCGAGGTCATGATCAGAATCACGTTTCTGAAATCAACGGTTCTCCCCTGACCATCTGTAAGTCGGCCGTCGTCGAGAACCTGCAAGAGCACGTCAAAAACCTCTGGGTGAGCCTTTTCGACCTCGTCGAGCAAAACCACCGAATAAGGCCTGCGTCGAACCGCTTCTGTAAGTTGCCCGCCTTCTTCGTATCCGATGTATCCCGGTGGGGCACCCAGCAAACGACTCACGCTGTGCTTCTCGCCATACTCACTCATATCGATGCGAACCATAGCTTTGTCATCGTTGAATAAAAAGTCGGCAAGGCTCTTGGCAAGTTCTGTTTTTCCCACGCCTGTAGGGCCTAGAAACAAGAACGAACCGGTAGGCCGATTTGGATCACTAATGCCGGCCTTGGTTCTGCGAACTGCATCGCTGACCGCTTTCACGGCTCTCTTTTGACCAATAAGCCGCTTGCCCAATTCATTCTCGAGGTTGAGCAATTTTTGTGACTCACCAGCAAGCAGCCTTCCGGTTGGAATACCAGTCCAAGCGCTCACAACGGCTGCGATGTCATCTTCGCCAACCTGATCATTAACCATGCGATCGGTGTCGCCTGCTTCTGCGGTTTCAGCGGCCGCGAGTTGCTTTTCTAGCGCAGGAATCTCTGCATATAGAAGCTTGGATGCCTTCTCTAAGTTGGCTTCACGCTGAGCGCGCTCTGCTTCGATTCTCAAAGAGTCGAGTTTGTTTTTCAGATCACCGATTTTGTTGAGTTCGGCTCGTTCGCTCTCCCATCGAGTTGACAAAACTTTCAACTCAGCGCTCTTTTCATCGAGCTCTTCACGCAGTTTCTCAAGACGCTCCTTCGATGCGGCGTCTTTCTCTTTTGCTAGCGCAAGCTCCTCGAGCTTTAGCCGATCGACAGATCTGCGAAGTTCATCAATCTCTACCGGAGCGCTGTCGATTTCCATGCGCAAGCGAGATGCTGCTTCGTCAATTAGATCGATCGCTTTGTCTGGAAGCTGGCGACCGGTGATGTAACGATTCGACAGCGTGGCAGCCGCAACGAGTGCGTTGTCGGCGATTGCAACTTTGTGATGCGCCTCATAGCGCTCTTTGAGTCCGCGAAGAATCGCAATAGTGTCGATTACCGATGGTTCGCCAACAAAAACTTGCTGAAAGCGGCGTTCGAGTGCAGGGTCGCGTTCGATTCGCTCGCGGTACTCATCAAGAGTGGTTGCGCCAATTAAGCGAAGTTCGCCGCGCGCAAGCATCGGCTTCAGCATGTTCGATGCATCCATCGATCCGTCTGCTGCTCCCGCTCCAACGAGCGTGTGAAGTTCGTCTATGAATGTGATGACCTCACCCTCGCGCGCGTTTATTTCAGCCAAAACGGCCTTGAGCCGTTCTTCGAATTCGCCGCGAAACTTAGCGCCCGCGACCATGGCCGCTAGGTCAAGGCTGATGAGTTGCTTGCCCTTTAGGCTCTCTGGCACGTCACCGGCAACGATTCGCTGCGCCAGCCCTTCGACGACAGCGGTCTTGCCAACACCTGGTTCGCCAATCAAAACAGGGTTGTTCTTGGTGCGGCGACTCAGTACCTGTGAGACGCGTCTAATCTCTGCGTCGCGACCGATAACGGGATCAAGCTTTCCGGCTTTTGCAACGTCAGTTAAGTTGACACCGAACTGCTCGAGAGCAGATTTTTGTTCTTGCTGATTATTCATTGGTTGATTCATAAGTTTCTCCTTTGCGAAGTCTTACTTCGCACGCCACAAAACAACAGATGTCGACTTGCTCGGACGCTTTCCTCTGGTGAGGCTTACCACGCCTTGGTCGCCTGCTGCGAACACTCGCGCACCGGGTCGATTCATCAATTCATTTGCTAGGGCTTGTTCAAGATCGCGTACTCGTTTTGAAAGTTCTGCATTTGCGTTTTCGAGTTCAAGAATTCTTCGAATACCCTCGAGAGTTATGCCCTCAGCACTCAATCGCGCAATTTCGCGCAGTTGTGCGATGTTTCTCATCGTATAGCGACGCGATTTGCCGCCGGTGCGGCCAGGCACCACCAGACCCATGCGGTCATACTGCCTAAGTGTTTGCGGATGCATAAACGCAAGCTCTGCCGCAACCGTAATTGCGAACATCGGAGTGTTTTCGTCTAGCTGCTCCATTTCAACTCCTATAGAAGTCCGGCCCGAAGCAGAATGTCGGCTCTCGGGTCTTCATCGGGCAATTCGCTTTCAAATTGTTCGAGTGCTTTTTTCGCTTTGTCGTTCACGTGACTTGGCACAGCGATTTCTACTGTGGCCAACAGGTCGCCGGTGTGCTTTGAGGTTGCGACTCCGCGACCCTTGACTCGAAGAACTCGGCCATTAGGTGTGCCGGGGGCAACTTTCAGTTTGACCGGTTCACCGCCGAGGGTTGGCACCAAGATCGTCGCACCGAGCACGGCCTCAGAGAAAGTCACCGGCACAATCACACGGATGTTGTCTCCGTCGCGAGTGAACACCGGGTGCGGCTTCACACTGCAGGTAATAATCAAGTCACCGGCCGGGCCGCCGTTAGGGCTGGCCTGGCCTTTGCCGCGAAGGCGAATCTTTTGGCCGTCGCTAACTCCAGCTGGAATGTTTACCGAGGTCTCTTTGCCGCCAATGTTCACCTTTATAGAGGTGCCTCTTACGCCATCGATGAAGTTGAGCGTTGTGGTCATGCTTAGATCGGCACCGGGCTGAGGCCCAAAAGAGCCACCAAAAGGGTTGCCGCCACGCTGGCCGCCAAAGAGGTTCGAGAAGACGTCTTCAAAACCACCGCCAGGAAAGCCCCCCGGAAATCCAGCGCTTGGTCCGGCACCGCCGGTGAAGCGAGCGCCGCCACCCATCGCGCGAACGGCGTCATATTCCTTGCGCTGCTCAGGATCAGACAAGACCGAGTAGGCCTCGCTGATCTCTTTGAACCTGGCCTCGGCTTTGGCGTCACCCGGGTTTGAATCTGGGTGAAACTCGCGGGCTAGTTTGCGATAAACCTTCTTGAGCTCGGCATCACTAACCCCCTTGGCAACGCCAAGGATCTTGTAGAAATCCTTATCGAACCAATCTTGATTTGCCATGCTAACCCTCGGCTGGAATGAATACTGCGACCATTGCTGGCCTTAGCAATCGATCTCCGAGCATAAAGCCCGGCTCAACAACATCTGCGACGACTGTTTCGGTTACATCGGCGCTTGGAGTTTGAACCAGAGCATTGTGAATCTCTGGATCAAACTTGTCACCCTTCGCACCGAAAGTTTTCAAACCGAACTTGTCACCGGCGTTGCGCAGCTTTGTGACTACCGCAGCGAAAGGTGAACCTTCGAGGTCACCGTGATTTTCGGCGCGAGTTAGATCATCAAGAGCTGGCAAGTACGCACGGATAACTTCTGCGATCGCACTGTTGCGCGCAACATCACGATCTCGTTCAACACGATTCTTGTAGTTGACGAACTCGGCCTGCACTCTTTGCAGATCAGCAAGCAACTCAGCCTCTTTGCTTTGTGGCTCAGTTGCGTTGATGATGTCGTCAACTGTGAGTGGAGATTCCTCGTTGGCGTCGGCTGTGTCTTCTGAAAGAAATTGCGAATCATCATGAATTTCAGAGGATTCCTCGCCACCTGGATTGCTGGTGTCTTCAGACATTCTTACTTCTTGTCTTCGTTCTCGTCATCGACAACCTCGGCGTCAACAACATCTTCAGCCGAAGCCTCGGGTGCTGCTTCGCCCTCTGGTTGCTGCTTGTAGATCTCTTCGCCGAGCTTTTGCTGAGACTGAACAAGAGTGTCGAACGCGGTCTTCACAGCGTCAACATCTTCACCAGCGAGCGCGCTCTTTAGAGCATCGACGTCTGCCTGCACAGAAGACTTGACGTCTTCAGGCAACTTGTCGTCGTTGTCTTTCATGAGCTTCTCGGTCTGGTAAACCAGCTGCTCTGCGCTGTTGCGCATTTCTTGATCTTCGCGACGCTTCTTGTCTTCGGCCGCGTGCTCTTCAGCCTCGCGAACCATGCGCTCGATGTCTTCCTTAGGCAGTGAAGAGCCACCGGTGATTGTCATCGACTGCTCCTTGCCAGTGCCCTTATCCTTCGCGCTCACATGCACGATGCCGTTAGCGTCGATGTCAAAGGTGAC
>CAZDKF010000089.1:0-1614 GCA_964505955.1 uncultured Rhodoluna sp.
GGTCGTGGCGTTTCCGATTCACGAATCTTGGATCGACATCGGTCGCCACGACGATCTTGCCGAAGCTCGCAACAACCTCGACCACTGGCTCGACTACTAGGAGAAACATGTTTCTTCGCGATCACGTATACGCAATCGTTCCGGCACGCGGCGGCTCTAAAGGTCTGCCCGGCAAGAACCTGATGAAAATCGGTGGCAAGACTCTAATCGAGCGCGCAATCGAAAGCGCCCGCGACTGCTTGTATGTTGACGCACCACTTGTTTCGAGCGATGACGACGCAATTCTCGATGAAGCACTTCGACTTGGAGTGATCAACCACCGCCGCGACGAGTTTGCATCGCAAGACGATTCCACTGCAGGCGATGTCATCCGTGATTTCTTGCACGCAACCGACGTTGAAATCGACCCGAGCGTTGACCCGTGGATTGTCTATCTTCAGCCAACCTCGCCTGCGCGCACTGCCGACATGGTTGAGGCAGCATTCGATGTTTTGTCTGAGCACCAACCACACGCGAAGTCTTTGGTTTCTGTAACGCACCCGCCGAAGTCGCCATACTGGACACTGACGGTTGGCGTTGATGGTCGACTGCACCCGTTGTTTCCTGAGGTTTATGGATTGAATCGTCAGCAGAACGACGAAGCGTTTATGCCTAACGGCGCGATCTACATTTTCAAACTGTCGGAGTTTTTGAAGACCGGCAAGTTTCCGATTGATGGTGCGGTGCCGTTCTTCATGTCGGCAGAAGACAGCATCGACATCGACACTCTCGAAGACTTTGAACGAGCGAAAGCCTCGCTCGAGCGATAACGATGAACTTAGAACAGATTTGGTCTGCGCTTCGAAAAGTTGAGAAAGCCGAAGATCTAGCAACCTGGCGGGTTGGCGATGTTCATCTCTGGCAGGTAATTCGTGAGCGCATGTTCACCCACATTGCCGAGCAAACCGGCCTATATCTGCCCGTGCCCGAGAAGCCAGAGATCAAGCCGGCGAAACAGGCCTCGCTTCAGGCCGCAGAGATTGCGGTTATGCCCTTTGTGCGCCGTGACGCCCAGGGTCGCGACCCATTCACCGATCCTTTTGTCAGGGCCGCCGACAGCGTGCTGGTCTTCGGCATTGGCAGCGAAGATGAAGGCAGCGGCAAGCCGCAGTATGAGCAGCTCGATGCCATGCTTCTCGCCCAATACCGCACCAGGGCCAAGCTCAAGGTGGTCTTCTGGCAGGCCAAGAAGCACAAGCAGAAGTGGGCTAGGGTTATCGCCTCGCTCGAGAGCGATCTTTCGGTAAACCTCGACAAATACCGCAAGTTTCCGCGCTGGCTTCTGGTTGACTTTGTGGCACGCCGAATCGGCTGGACCAAACTCTTCAAGCTCGCCGAAACCGAACTTCTTCTTATTGCCAACGCGTGGCAACTCTGGATGGTGGCCGGCGCAAAAGCTGCCGGTGTTCGCGTGGTCGAAATTCAGCACGGATTAATCTCGGCTTACCACTCGCGACTCAGTTGGTCAGACTTCAAGGGCGACAGTGCAGCCTCTGGCGCATATCTCGCTCACGAGTTTTGGCAGTGGGGCGACTTCTGGGGTTTCGCAAGTGACATTCCAGCTTCGGTTGAACT
>CAZDKF010000089.1:1714-5053 GCA_964505955.1 uncultured Rhodoluna sp.
GTTGCGGCCGTTGATGCAAACACAATCGAGCTGATTGAAGAATCTGAATATGTGATCGGCGTCTATTCAACCGCCATGTTTGAGGCGGTTGCGCTCGGCTGCAAGGTTGGCGTGCTCAAGCTTGCCGGTTATAACCACATCGAGCCGCTGATTCACTCGGGCGCTGTGCAAGAGATAAACCGCGTTGCAGACATTGAGAAGTTCTTTGTTACGGCGAAACAGAATCGCAACGCGGCGAGCTATTTTGCAAAGCAGGTTCCCGCGCGAATTCTGCTTGACGGCGTTCTCGACAGAATCGAAGACCAGTGACCGCAACTAGCCTCGAAGAGATCGGTGAGGCGTTCTTCGACATAGAGCGTCGCGAAAACCTCTATGACTGGAAAGTCGGCGGCATAAGCGTCTGGGTCTTGCTGCGCTCGCGCCTATTTCGCACCATCACCCAGAGTGCCAACCTCTACGACTGGGCCACCGCCAAGAAGTTTGAGTTACCCACAGATGCGGTGCCGTATGCGGGTGCCAATGCCGCCGAGCTGCTCTGGGCGGCTGCCAATGGCCGGGCCAAAGCGCCCAAAATCGATGCCGAGCCAGACTTTCGCAACCTAAAGGGCGTGAAAGCGCTAGTGGTTCCGTTTGCGACCCGCAGCGCCGATAACCCGCTAATCGAAAAATTCAGTCAACCGGTTATCGATGCCCTCGGCGCTGATGCCTTGGTTTTCGGGGTCGGCCAGTGGGACAAACTCTCTAACCGCCCTCGGCTTGAAGATCTCAACGAAATGTTCATCAAGAAATACGGCACCTATGCCAGCGTCTTTGTTCGTCTGGCGCTGCGCAAGCGCGACTACGCGAAGTATCAGCGAGTGGTCAAATACATCGAGAGCAAGGTTGGCGTTTCGATGGCTCCATACGATGTGTTTCCACGTTGGATTCTGCGCACCTTCGTTGCCGAACGCCGCGGCTACCGCAAAGTTTTAGCAGCGACCTCGGCCAAGACCGTCTACATGGTCAACGCAGCGCGCATGCCATTTCAGGCGGCGGCGCAAAGCTTGGGCATGAAGATTGTCGAGATTCAGAGCGGAGTCTTTTCGAAGTACTCGCTGCAGTTCAGCTGGCCGGGTTCACCAGCGGTCGACTACCTGCCGAATGAGATTCTCACCTGGGGCGAATACTTCACCGACGGCATCGAGCATGCCGCGAATCAGAAGATAAGTGTTATTGGTTCAACCGATGAGTTCAACGCGGTTCGCGATGCAAACCTCAAGCGCGATTCAAAGCAGGTCGTCTTTCTAACGCAGCCGCTGGTTGGCAACGACATCTTGGCTGCAGCAATCGAGTTTGCTCGCATAAAGCCGAACCTCAACGTGATTGTCAAAATGCATCCGCGCAATGATCTCCAAGAGTTCACGAGAATCATCGAGGCTGCTGGTGGTGCGCCAAAAAACCTGTCGCTAATGCAGAGCCAGCGCAGTTCGCTCGAAGTCATCGCCGAAAGCGAAGTTGCCGTTGGTGCTTTCTCAACCGCGCTGATTGAGGCCGCCGGGCTTGGCACCAAGGTGGCTATTCTGCGACTGCCAGGCTGGCAGCACTTGGCACCGCTGGTTGATGGTGGCTATGCAAGCGCGTTCGATAACGCCCAAGAGTTGGCGACAAACTTCGAAAACCTTCGCGTTGCAGGCGATAAGTACTTCTTCTATGGACCTAAGGCCGACATCGCTTCGCTTGTTCGCCTAGGGTAGAACGTGTGTCGCGCAAAGGCCTAATTCTCTTCATCGCATGCGGAATCGCATGGGGCATGCCTTACGCATTCATCAGCATCGCGGTTGAGCAGTTTGATGTGGCAACAATCGTTTTGGCTCGCTGCCTAATCGGTGCCGCAGTTCTTATTCCGTTTGCTATCTATCGCAAAGCAATAATGCCTGCGCTGAAACATTGGCGTTGGGTTCTGGTTTTCGCTTTGCTCGAGATGGTCGGCCCGTGGTTTCTCATCACCAACGCCGAACGAACAATTTCGAGCGGTCTCACGGGGCTGCTCATCGCAATCGTGCCCTTCTGGGGCGTCTTCATCGCCTACTTCTTTCTGGGCGACAAGTCGGTCAAGCATCCGAAAACTATTTTCGGATTAGTGATCGGTTTTGCCGGAGTTCTGCTGCTGGTTGGCGTCGATGCATTCAGTGAGAATCTCGATCTGCTCGGTGTTGGGGCGGTAATTCTCGCTTCACTCGGATACGCCATCGCGCCGGCGGTTAGCTCGCGAACCATCGGTCACCTCGACAGCGTTGGCGTTATCGCGCTCTCGATGGGTTTCGTTTCGGTTATCTACGCGATTCCCGGATTCATCGCGTTGCCTGCGTCGATTCCAACCGCCAAGTTTGATGGCTGGATGTCGCTGATTGTTCTGGGAGTCGTCTGCAGCGCAATCGCCTTCATTTTGTTCTTCGATCTGATCAAAGAAATCGGCTCGGCTCGCGCCACTCTGATCACCTACCCGAACACCGCCGTGGCCTTCTTGCTAGGCATTCTCTTTCTCTCAGAACCGATTACTCTGGGAATGATTCTTGGGTTCCCGCTGGTTCTAATAGGGTCATACTTCGCCTCAAAGAGGCACTAAAGAAAGCACAAAATGCAGAAAACAGCCATCACTTCAGCCGAAATTGCACCTGTTCTAGCTAACCGCTGGAGCCCGCGCGCGTACGACGTGAACCACACCGCGAGTGAGCACGAACTGCTATCAATTCTCGAAGCGGGCCGCTGGGCTCCTTCGGCCAACAACGCACAGCCATGGCGTTTCTCAATCGCCGCTCGTGGCAGCGAACTCTTCAACCAGATTGTCGGTGCGCTCACCGGTTTCAACCAGGCTTGGGCACCAAGTGCGAGTGCGCTCCTCGTAATCTCGATGGTCAACAAAAAGGCCGATGGCAGCGCAAATAAAAACGCGCTGCTTGACATCGGTCTTGCCGCTCAGAACATGAGCATTCAAACCGAAGAGCTCGGGCTCTCTGCTCACATGATGGCTGGTTTCGTGCCCGAGGCCATGCGCGAAGTTCTTTCGCTTAGCGACGATCTAGACCCGGTCTTGGTGATGACAATCGGAAAGCGAGCAGACCCATCGGTTCTCGAAGGACCGGCCTACGAGCGCGAAATTGCACCTCGAGTGCGTCTCGAGCTCGATGAAATTGTTTTGCACGGCAAGCCCTAAGAATTTATGTTCAACACCGCAGTCGTAATTCACACCGCTACGCTCTCTGACCAGATCACCGGTTGGCACGAGCAGCTAGGGCCTTGGCTTTTCTATGCCGTGGTGTGGGCTTTGGTTTTTGCGGGCACCGGTTTATTTGTCGGAGC
>CAZDKF010000090.1:0-3778 GCA_964505955.1 uncultured Rhodoluna sp.
ACTGGAAGACCAGTGCTCTTGGCGCGATTCTCAAGAGCATGACTCCGGCCGATGGCGGAACCTCGTTTATGGAGGACTACACCTACCACTTTGGCCCGGGCCCAGCCATGGTGCTCGGGGCTCACATGCTCGAGGTTTGCCCGAGCATCGCTGGCCAGAAGCCGCGCATTGAAATTCACCCGCTCGGCATCGGCGGCAAAGAAGACCCGGTTCGCATGGTCTTCACCGCGAAGACAGCCGAGGGTCGGGTTGTCTGCCTAGTAGATCTTGGCGTTCGCTTCAGAATGATCTCGAACGAAATCGAAATCGTTGAGCCAACCGAAGACCTGCCTAAGTTGCCGGTTGCCAGAGCCGTTTGGAAGCCACAGCCTTCACTCGAAACTTCGGCAGAGGCATGGATGCTCGCCGGCGGAAGTCACCACACCGTGTTGACCAACGCCGTGACGGCAGAAGCCATCGAAGATTTTGCGCGAATCGCGAAGGTCGAACTTGTCAGCATCGATGAGAACACCGAGATGCGCGCATTCAGAAAAGAACTTCAGTGGAGTGCCGCTTACCACCGTTTGGCAGAGCGACTCTAAATAGTTTTGGCGTCGATCACAAAGCGGTAGCGAACATTTGACTTCAGCATGCGGTCGTAGGCTGCATCGATAGTAGCAGCTTCACTAGCGTCGACAACCTCGATTGTTGCGGCGATTGAGTGCTCTGCGCAGAAATCGAGCATCTCTTGAGTTTCTGCAATGCCACCCGTGTTTGAACCCGAGATTGACTTCATCGAGGCAATCAAACTGAACGGATTGAAGTGCTCGTCTTTGCCAGGCAGGCCCACATTTACCAAACTGCCACCAACGCGAAGCATCGAGAGAATCTTGTCGACCTCTAGGTTTGCCGAGGTCGTGTTCAAGATGATGTCGAAGGTGTTTGCATATTTCTCGAAGGTGTCGGCATCCGTGGTTTTGATGTAGCGAACGGCACCAAAAGATTTTGCGTCTGCCTCTTTGTCGCTGCTGTGACCGAGCACTGAAACCTCAGCACCAAAAGCCGCGGCAAACTTCACGGCCATGTGCCCCAAGCCACCGAGCCCGATGACAGCAACCTTCTTGCCCGGCGCTGCACCCCAGCGCTTTAGCGGCGAAAACACGGTGATTCCGGCGCAGAGCAGCGGTGCCGCCTCGGCCATGTCGAGTGCCTCAGGAATGCTGAGCACGAAGTCTTCTGTGACCACAATCTCGCGGGCATAGCCGCCGTAGGTCTCTTTGCCGTCGTAGAAGCGGCCGTTGTAGGTCTGAATGTTGCCCTTCAGGCACACGTTCTGGCGCCCGGCGAGGCAATACTCACACTCTCCGCAGCTGCCAACCATGGTGCCAACGCCAACTCGATCGCCAATCTTGTGCTTGGTTACCTTGCTGCCAACCTCGAGAACGTGCCCTGAAATCTCGTGACCAGGAACCATCGGAAAGATTCCCTCGAACCACTCGTTTCGAGCCTGGTGCAAGTCGCTGTGGCAAATTCCAGAGAATGCAATTTCGATGCGAACATCGTGCTCGCCAACTTCGCGAGTTTCGATCGTGGTCTTGGCAAATGCGCTGGTCGGACTGGCTACCGATAGAACCTGAATAGTTGTCATTCTTCGAGTCTAAGCAACCGAAGCAACAAAAGAACTGCTCGGCAGGTCTTTCTCTTCGTCTTTGATCGCGCTAACGATTCGTGCCACAACTTCTTCGGTTTTGAGGCCGGCACCAAATGCTGGTGCTTGACCGAAGATTGCGCGAGTAGCGAGTCCAGATTCGGTGTGACCGGGTCTCGCGTCAATCCATCTGATTCCCGCGCGACGTAATTCACGCGTGGCTGCGGTAGCGTATCCGTGCATTGCTGTCTTGCTAGCCGAGTATGAACTGAGCCCAGCCATTGGTGTTTCGGCAATCACGCCCGAGATCGAAATTACGAACGGAGCGTTGTTCGCAGCGGCCGATTTTTCTAACGCGCCGAGCAGAGCCGTTACCACTGCAACCTGGCCGAGAAAGTTGACTTTCATAAGACGCTCGGTGATTTTGCTCGGTGTCTCTGCGGCTGAACCGAAAGCGACCTCACCCGAAGCGAGAATGATTCCGTCGATGGCTTCACCCGAAGCCAGAATCGCGTTGGCTGCTCGTTCAATTGAAGCCTGGTCACTCAGGTCGAGCACGTGCCTTTCGACAAGCGAGCTGCCGAGCCGCTGCATTGATGAGTCGCTGCTGGCAGTGCCAATAACGCGAGCCGATTCGGCACTAAGTTGCTCTGCGAACTGAGAGCCAAAAGCTCCGCTTGCTCCAACCACGAGAATTCTGCGCCCTGCGAGATCTGTCATTTTGCTCTTTCGTTGTCTGTCTAGTCGAACCCTACCCAATCGAACATCGCTCTGGCAGCAAAACTTCCCGTGTGCCTATGCCCCCGCCACGAATAAACTAGGGCCATGACCGAGCAATTCCTTGCGGCCGCTGCAAGCCAAACTGTAAGTCTCGCGATTTTTGAGATCGGCGCCGTCTTCGTTTTGCTCGGCTTGCTATCGTTTCTTTCACTCAAACTTCGAATCTCAAACATTCCGCTGTTTTTGCTCGCCGGATTGGCGCTTGGCAAGGGCGGCATTGTGCCGCTCGAGGTTAGCGAAGACTTTCTCAACATCGGTGCCGAGATTGGCGCAATTCTGCTGCTTCTGGTTCTCGGTTTCGAATACTCGGCAAAAGAACTTGCTATCACGATGCGAAGCAAGTGGCAGGCCGGAATTCTCGACCTGGTTCTCAACGCGGTGCCGGCCGCTCTGCTCGCTCTCGTGCTTGGCTTCGGGCCCCTCGGTGCACTTGCCTTTGGTGGAATCATGTTTGTCTCTTCATCTGGCATCGCCAGCCAGCTGATTCGCGAAACCGGTTGGGCGAGATCGGTTGTCGCAAAACGAACCACGAGCATTCTTGTTTTCGAAGACATCATGTTGGCGCCGTATCTGCCGCTGCTGGCGGCCGTAACTCTTGGCCTAAGCGTTTTTGCTGGCCTTGCCTCTGTTGGCGTGGCTCTAGCCGTAACCGCCGGCGTTTTTGTGCTCGCCTACGGTCGCGAGATTCCCGGGCTTAGAACTCTCGCTAAGCAAGGCCAAGGCGTGCTCTTGCTTTTGGTTTTCGGTGTGACTCTTGCCGCGGCCGGCGGATCGTCTTTACTGGGTTTTTCGGGCGCAATCGCGGCCTTCTTGGTTGGTCTGTTGCTAACCGGTGAGGTGGCAGACACATTGAGAAGTCGATTCGCGCCGCTGCGAGAACTTTTCTCGGCCATCTTCTTCTTGATATTCGGTTTGAGCATCTCTGCTCTCGATGTTGTGGCAGTTCTGCCAATCGCACTGCTGTTTGCCGCCGTTGGCATTCTTGGCAAGTTTGCCGTTGGCTGGTGGATTGCCAGAGACATGGCTGACCCGATGAGCTGGAAGCGCATCGGAGCTTTTCTATCGGCACGCGGTGAGTTCTCTATGATCATCGCCGGCGCTGTAGCCATCAACGCCAGCATGGATAACCTTCGCGAGATCACACTGGCAATTGTGGTAATCACGGCAACCTTCTCGACAATCGCCATCCGTGCGTTTCGCAGTCGTTTCGAAAACTAGCGCGTAATTTATAGAAACTGTTTTTGCTCGAACGCGCGAGCTCAGTTAGCCTTTCTCAAGCCCGAGAGAGGAAAACTTATGTCAATTTTGAAAGAGGTGCTTGACGCCAACGATCGCTACGCGGCCGATTTTGGTGCCAAGTCAGAGCTAGCG
>CAZDKF010000090.1:3788-5043 GCA_964505955.1 uncultured Rhodoluna sp.
ACAATCGCCATCCGTGCGTTGCGCAGTCGCTTCGAACAGTAACGGTCGAGTGTCTGCGGGGCATAAAGTTACCTCATGAACACTGCAATTGCTCTGTTTCGAGCGAGTCACTTTCCGCAGACTCTCGCGATGACGGTGTTCCTGGCAGTAGCGGCGGCGGTTACCTCTGTTCACGGCTGGCAATTGGTTATGTTTGTCGCAGCTGTGCTATCCGGTCAACTATCCGTTGGTTGGATGAATGATTTCGTCGACGCCAAGCTCGACCGTTCGGTTTCGAGATCTAAAAAGCCTGTGGTTTCTGGAGCGATTCGTCATTCCGCGCTCAAAGTTCCAATCGCAATTGCGTTGATGCTAACCATTCCGCTTTCGATTCTGGCTGCGGGTTGGATTGGTGGACTGGCTCACATTTTGGCTGTCGCTTCCGCTCACGTTTACAACCTCTTTCTCTCGCGCACCAGCTGGTCTGGGTTGCCATATGTTGTGTCTTTTGCACTTCTACCCCTCTTCATAGCTCAGGCAGCGTCAACTAATTTCTGGCCAGAACTCCCCACTATTGTGTTGTTCGCTCTCGTTGGCCTAATTGCGCATCTGCTGAACGCGCTGCCCGACATCGAAATCGATCGTCAGGCTGCCAAAGGTGGTCTAGCCGTTGCGCTCGGGCGAAGAAAGTCTCTATGGCTGGTCTTTTTGCTCTCGGCTATCGCGGTGCCTATTGCCGTCTTTTTGGCTCTCCGTTTATCGCTGTAACCTATCCACATGACAAATCTTGAACCCCCTTTCGTAGAGCCCATGCTCGAGCCCGCGCCAACCCAGCTGGTCATCAAAGATATTGTGGTCGGTGAAGGTGCAGAAGCCCCAGCCAACTCGACAGTGAATGTTCACTACCTCGGTGTCGAATATGCAACCGGCGAAGAGCTCGACTCTTCATGGATCCGCGGTGAGTCAATCGAGTTTCCGCTTCAGCGCCTTATTGCCGGCTGGCAGCAGGGCATTCCAGGCATGAAGGTTGGCGGTCGTCGTCAGCTAATTTGCCCACCGGATCTCGCCTACGGCCCAGCCGGGTCGGGTCACCGCCTCTCGGGCAAGACCCTGGTCTTCGTAATCGACCTGCTTGGAGTGCAGTAGCCTGCGAAGCTCACTTGGGCGGCGATTCTTATTGGAAGTAAACCGGCGCTGTTTTGGTTGAACCAAACATGACGAAACATCGAGGCACCCTAATTGGCATTTACAAGGCCGACGGTGGCATCGTTGGTGA
>CAZDKF010000091.1:0-5033 GCA_964505955.1 uncultured Rhodoluna sp.
AACCGTGTGCACATCAACGTGATACTTCGACAGCTGAATCTTCTGATTGGTGTAGTCACACAGCCCTGCACGCCGCTTTGCCGAGTCAAATTCGAACTGCCAGTTTTCTAGATCGAGATGTTCGGCAATCTTGCGTTCAGCAAGGGCACGGATGAGTTGAGTCTTATCGACGACCATGCGCTGCCAGCGGTATCCGTGTTCTGAATACTGACGCTTCGCCTCGAAGCCGAACTTCTCGTAGGTCGAGATTGCTCGCGGGTTGTCGACCCAAACGCTCAGCTGCACCCGGCGAAGTTTGAGTTTGTCGAAGGCAAAAATCAGCACCGCCTCAATGGCATCTGAACCGAAACCGCGGTTGAAGTAGTTAGGGCCGCGCAAGGCGATGCGCAAATTCATCGAGTTCGACTTGATGTCGTATTCGTTGAGCACGATCTCACCAACGAATTCGCCAAGCTGAGACTCGCGAATTGCCCAGTCGAGCCGGCCTTCGGCCAGCGGCCGCGTGGTAAGCCAATCAACTATGGTCTCGCGGGTGAACTTCGGTGCTGGGCCGGTTAGCCTGGCCACCTCTGGGTCTGTGAGCATCTCTAGATAGGGCTCAAGAAAGAACTCGTCTAGCGCCTCGAGGTCGACAGAACCCTTGCGAATGCTGGGCGGTCGCCTTGCCAACCAGTCGCCCATTGTTCACCACCTCGGTTTAAATCAAACCATGCCCGAACCGCTAAAAGTCGTGGCAGACTTCTAAAGAACCAATTAGACAACCCACGAAGTGAAGACATTGGCCAAAATCAAAAAACGCGAATTCAAGTTGCCCACCTGGGTAAAGACCAAGGTCATCGCACCATTCGTGCTTATCTGCGTGTTTCTAACCGGAGCCTTTTTTCAACTCAATTTTCCGCTCTTCGAGAAGCCAGAAACACCGATTGAATACAACTCGGCGACACTAACCGCGCACGAAAAGTGGCAAATCGAGCAAGACACCTGTGAGTCGATGCGCAAGATTTATAGCTTCATCGAGGGCGATACCGTGAACCCTGAAGAAGTGCTGGCACTGGCCAGAGTTGAGCAAAAAGTTACGGGACAGGTGCTCAAAACTTGGAACGACCATGCCGAGGGCAAGAAACTTAGCGACGACTGGTATGCCAATGCCACCGACGTTTGGGCGAGCATAATCGACATCACCGAGAGCTTCCCATATAGAAACGAACCTTGGCTCGCAGAGATTTATCCGAGACTGGCGAATGTTGACGACTTCAAGAAGTACCTTGTCTACGGAATCGAATCGCCCTCGAGTGACAGCTCAGTTCTCTGGATGGTGGTGCTCAAGCGCTGCGTCTACGAAAAGGAAGAGCCAGCCGTGGTTGCTCCGGTCGTGAAGAAATCGGCGACTGACTCGAGCTACTGCCCGATCTATGCCGACTTCAAAAACCTGAACTTCAACCGTCCAGAACTCGCTGCGGTCTGGGCGCAAAACAATCTGCGCGCGGTGAACCAACTTGGCCAGAAGTCGAACACCTACACGCAACTCGAGAGTTCACTTTCTGGACTGCTGTCGAACTTTACCGACGTGCAACTGACCATGCCTAACCAGCAGAAAGTCGACGCATTTCTCGAGCGGGCACCGTTGCAGATTCTTACCAACCGCCTAGACCTGCTCTGCGGGGCCTAACTAAACTTGGCGAATGACTAAACGCGTTCGCCCCTGGGGTTATCAAGACAGCGGCAATGCTGCCCCGGCCAACTGGGCGCTGCACCCCGACACCGTTGTGGTGCGTGGTGGCCTAGCGCGCACCGGCTATGGCGAGACCGGCGAAGCCCTGTTTCTCAACTCTGGCTTCACCTATGACTCTGCCGAGCAGGCCGAAGCCGCGTTCAAAGAAGAGACCGAGCACTTTGTTTACTCGCGTTTTGCCAACCCGACCGTAGCCACCTTCGAGGCGCGAATTGCGCAAATCGAAGGCGCTGAGGCCGCCCTGGCAACCTCAACCGGCATGTCGGCCATGTTCGCCTCGGTTGCCTGTTTGGTTCAGGCCGGCGATCGAATCGTTGCCTCGGCCTCGATGTTCAGCTCTTGCTACGTGGTGCTTACCGAGATTCTGCCGAAGTGGGGCGTGCAGATTGAACTCGTTGAGGGCAACGACAAAAAGGCATGGGCTGCCGCGCTAAACCAGCCAACAAAAGTCGTTTTCATCGAAAGCCCTAGCAACCCGATGATGCAGATTGTCGACATTCGAATGGTTAGCGATTTGGCGCACAAGGTTGGCGCGACAGTGATTGTCGACAACGTGCTCGCCTCACCGATTTTGCAGAAACCGCTGGAGCTCGGTGCCGATGTCGTCATGTATTCGGCAACCAAACACATCGACGGTCAGGGTCGCGTTCTCGGCGGCGTTATCTGCGGTCGCAAAGACTACATTCACGGAGTGCTGCGCCAGTTCACTCGCCACACTGGTCCGACCATGGGAGCGTTCGAAGCTTGGGTGCTAACCAAGTCGCTCGAGACCATGTCGATGCGCGTTGAGCGAATGAGTTCGAGCGCACTAGAGATTGCAAAGTTTCTCGAGGGCAACAAGAAGGTTGCGGCCGTTAGGTATCCGTGGTTGAAATCTCACGCCGACTATTCGCTCGCGAAAAAGCAGATGCGCGGTGGCGGGTCGACAATCGCAATAACTTTCAAGGGTGACAAGTCGAAGGTTTTCAAATTCATGAACGCACTGCAGGTTATCGACATCTCGAACAACCTCGGCGATTCAAAGTCGCTCATGACCCACCCGAGTTCAACGACCCACAGACGACTCGGCCCAGACGTTCAGGCGCAAATGGGAATCACCGATAGCACCGTTCGACTATCGGTTGGGCTCGAGCACCCGAGCGACCTGATTCGCGACATCGAACAAGCGCTCAAACAGCTCTAACCTCTGTTGCCCTTAGAGCGCGCCAATGCGGTCGATGGCTGCCGTGATGTTCTCTGGGCTCGTGGCAAAGTTGAAGCGCACAAACTGGTCATATTGCGGGCCGAAGTTGGTGCCAGGCTCGAGCGCCACCTTGGCCTCTGCCAGAATCTTCGCGACCGGATGCTCGCCCAGGTTTAGCTCGCTGACATCTAGCCAGGCAAGATAGGTTGCGCCAGGCAACTGGGTTTTCACCTTGGGCAGCTTCTCGGCCAGTTCGTCAAGAAGGTGATGACGGTTTTCGTCTAGCACTTCGAGGGTGCGATCGACCCAGTCGGCACTGCCGTCGTAAGACTCGGCCATCGCGAAGGCTCCGAGAAGCGAAGCTCGCCAGTGCATGGCCTCTGGCAGTTTCGCCGCGACTTTGGCCATTGTGTCAGAAGCGTAAACCACGATTGCGGCTTTGAGCCCAGCGGTGTTCCAAGACTTGCTCGATGAAGTTATGCAGATGCCAACCTCTCGGGCATCATCACCGCAGTCGAGAAATGGAACGAAGGCGTTCTCGCCGTATGTGAGCGGTGCGTGAATCTCGTCGCTGATTACCACTGCCCCGTGCTTGCGAGCCGAAGCCGCGAGCGCGGTTAGTTCTTCGCGGGCGTGAACCGTGCCGGTCGGGTTTTGCGGGTTGCAGAGCAAAAGCACTTTCACACCCGTTGCGAATGCGCGATCGATTGCGTCGAGGTCGAGTCGCCAACCGCGAGCGCGGTCGAGCGGCACATCGACAATCTCAGCTTTGGCTTCTGGAATCCAGTGCCAAAAGTTTGTGTAGACCGGCGAGTTAACCATGATCTTGTCACCGGGCTTGACGAGCACTCGAAAGAGCTCGACGGCAGCCACGCCGACATCCGTGGCTAATTTGACCCGCTGCGGGTCAACCTGCCAGTGCCATTTGGTCGCCGCATATTTCGAGAAGGCCTCGCCCACCTCTGCTACAGGGCCGAGGTATCCGAGATCTGATTCGACGATCATCTTTGTGAGAGTTTCGCGAATTCCAGTTGAAATTTCGAAATCCATTTCTGCAACGTGCATTGGTAGCACGTCGTTTCCGTAACGTCTCCACTTTGAGCTGTGACGGGTTCTGAGTTGCGAAAGTTCTGGAATGTGATTGTGTTCACTTGCCATGCTTTCGAGTCTATGCCTGCTCGGCGATAGCATGGTGAAGCCGAGACTATGTGCGAGAGGACCCCATGAGCACCCAGCCCAAGATTCTGGTGATCGTTCACGACATCGACGACCACCTCAACGAAATGGCTAACCCTATCGCCGAGGCTGGCATTCTCATGGATACCTGGGATGCCCAGAATGACGGTGATGGCCGGCCGGCGCTTGATGAACTCGGGCAGTATTCGGGCGTGATTTCGCTCGGTGCCCACGCTGGCGTGCTCGAAGAGGCCGAACACCCATGGATGACCCACGAGCGCAAAATCATGACCTGGGCGCTCGACACCGGCACCCCGCTGCTCGGGCTCTGCTTTGGTTCGCAGTTGCTTGCCTCGGCGGCCGGCGGTCGCGTCTATAAGGCCGAGACTGGCGAGTTTGCCTGGACCAAGGTGAACATGCTGCCCGAGGCTGCAGCTGACCCGGTTCTTGGCTCACTCGGCTCAACTGCCGACGCCTTTCACTTTCACTACGACACCTTTGACCTGCCAGAGACTGCCGTGTTGCTCGGCGAGACCAATGGCATCAAGCAGGCCTTCAGGGTCGGCGAGAGCGCTTGGGCGACCCAGTTTCATCCAGAGGTTGGGTTATCGCAGCAGCTGGCTTGGCTCAGCACCTACCGTCGGGCCTTCATTCGCGAGGGTATCGATCTCGACGAGCAGGTGGCCAAGTCGCACGAATTGGCGGCAAGCTATCGCAAGCAGGCCTGGGACCTATCTTCAGCATTTGCGAAGCAGGTCTTGGGCTTTCACGCCAAGCGCTAACTAGTTCTTGCGTGCATTATGTAAATAATGTACATTTTGCACATGAACACAATTAGCTCAACTCAGGCCCGACAGAACTGGGCAGACACCATCGAGGCCGCTCGCATCGAGCCGGTCACCATCACCGATCACGGGCGCAAGACCGTCACCATCATGGATG
>CAZDKF010000092.1:0-1799 GCA_964505955.1 uncultured Rhodoluna sp.
TCCATGATGACGCCGCCCTTCAGCATCTCTGCTAGGCCGCGCTTGACTAGTGGGCTACCGGTGTTTGATTTTGGCTCGTTCATGCCTTTTATCCTAAACCTGTCTGTAGTGGCTGTTGGCTATAAATTCAGCCAAGCAGCGGCTAGTTCCTCGCGAACCTCTCCCAATAGGCGAGGAATGGCCTTGGTTTCGGCGATTATCGGAAAGAAGTTCGAGTCATTGCGCCAGCGCGGCACGATGTGTTGGTGAAGGTGTCCAGCAATGCCCGCTCCGGCAACCTCGCCTTGGTTCATGCCAATGTTGAATCCGTGGCTGCGACTAACGCTGCCAAGAACCTTCATCGCCTGCTGGGTCAGCAAACCGATCTCAGCAACCTCTTCTGGTGTTGCCTGATCGTAGGTAGCGATGTGACGGTAAGGACAAATGAGTAGATGTCCGGAATTGTATGGAAAAAGATTCAGAATTACGTAGGCGTAGTGACCGCGGTAGACAATGAGTGACTCTTCATCTGAGTTAGCTATAGCCAAACAGAATGGACAGTCGCTCTCCGAAGGCTGCTGCCCCTCTTTGATGTAAACGAGACGATGTGGTGTCCAAAGATGCTGAAAAGAACTCGGCACACCTGGAAGCTCGTGAGAGTTTTGCAATCTACACCTGCGATTTGGTTGCTATCGATTGCAGAATTCGCTCAATAGCCTTCTGAACCGGAACGCCATTCTCTTGAGAACCATCCCTGAATCTAAAGCTGACGGCTCCCGAATCGCGGTCTTGACCACCCGCGATAAGCATGAACGGCACCTTGGCTTTGGTGTGGTTCAGAATCTTCTTTTGCATTCGGTCATCGCCGCGATCAACTTCAACTCTCACGCCATTCGCCTTCAACTCCTCAGCAATCTCATCCAGGTAGTCGACAAATTCATTGGCCACAGGGATGCCCACAACTTGCACGGGCGCAAGCCATGGAGGGAAGTGTCCGGCATAGTGCTCGGTGAGAACGCCGAAGAATCTTTCAATAGAACCAAAAAGCGCACGGTGAATCATGATTGGACGCTGGCGCGAGCCATCGGCCGCCGTGTATTCGAGATCGAAACGCTGCGGAAGAGTGAAGTCGAGTTGAATTGTCGACATTTGCCAGGTTCTGCCGATTGCATCTCGCGCTTGAACCGAAATCTTCGGGCCGTAGAACGCCGCACCGCCCGGATCTTGAATTAGCTCTAGACCAGATTTCTTGGCAACACTCTCTAACGTTGTCGTTGCGAGTTGCCAGATGGCGTCATCGCCAACGAACTTGGGATTGCCATCTTCTTTTGTCGAGAGCTCTAGGTAGAAGTCATTCAAGCCGTAATCGCGCAGCAAGCCGAGCACGAAGTCGAGCACGCTACTCAGTTCGGCCTCCAGAGTTTCTGGGGTGACAAACAGGTGTGCGTCGTCTTGAGTCATTCCCCTGACGCGGGTGAGGCCATGCAGAGTGCCGCTCTTTTCATAGCGATACACCGAACCAAACTCAAACAAACGCATTGGCAAATCGCGGTAGCTTCTGCCCTGAGACTTGAAAATCAAAATGTGAAAAGGGCAGTTCATCGGCTTCAGGTAGTAATCCTGACCCTGCTTGCGAACAATGCCTTCGGCATCAACCTCTTCATCTAGTTTCATCGGTGGGAACATGCCGTCTGCGTACCACTGCAAGTGCCCAGAGGTTTCAAAAAGGTTTGATTTGGTGATGTGCGGCGAATAGACAAACTCGTATCCCGATTGTTCGTGCCTCTGGCGAGAGTAGTCCTCCATGACTTTTCTCATAG
>CAZDKF010000092.1:1809-4501 GCA_964505955.1 uncultured Rhodoluna sp.
TCATAGCGCCACCCTTTGGGTGGAAGACCGCTAGACCGGAGCCAATCTCATCTGGAAATGAGAACAGGTCGAGTTCTTGGCCGAGCTTTCTGTGGTCGCGTTTCGCCGCTTCCTCGAGTCGCTCCTGATGTGCCCTGAGATCATCCTTGCTAGACCAGGCTGTGCCGTAGATTCGCTGCAACTGCTTGTTCTTCTCATTGCCTCGCCAGTAGGCAGCAGCGACGCGAGTCAAGGCAAATGCTTGGCCAACCATGCGGGTATTTGGAAGGTGCGGACCTCGGCAAAGGTCGCTCCAAACAATTTTGCCGCTTGCCGGGTCGACATTGTCGTAAATCGAAAGCTCGCCGGTGCTTACCTCGGCAGATGCATCGCCCAGATCTGATCCCTTTAGGCCGATTAGCTCAAGCTTGTATGGTTCATGAGCCAACTCGGTTCGAGCCGAAGACTCGGTGGTTACTCGCCTAACAAACCTCTGACCGGATTGAATAATCCTTTGCATCTGCTTCTCGACGGCGCGCAAGTCGTCAGGAGTGAAAGCTGTCTCCACGTCAAAGTCGTAATAGAAACCGTCAGTGACCGGCGGACCAATGCCAAGTTTTGCTTTGGGGTTTATCGATTGAACGGCTTGCGCAAGCACGTGGGCAGCTGAATGTCTGAGGATGTTTAGGCCATCGGGAGAAGTAATCGAGATACCCTCGACCACATCGTCATCGCTCAGCTTGTAAGCGAGGTCTTTGGGTTCGCCATTGACGCGCATGGCGACAATCGTTTTGTCAGAGAAGAGACCGAAGCCATCAGAGCCAGGCTCGATGTCTATTACTTCTTCAGATACTGTGACTCTCACAACGCCCTCTCGACCAGTACATTCTAAACCGCCCAGTTGGCAAGCCTTGCTAATGCGGTCACCAAATGGTGGTAATTTCGAAACCTATGTTGAGTTCAAGAAAAATCCGCAAGGCGGCCAAAGACAAGCCGAAGCTCGAAGACACCGTTTTCGAGTTTGACGAGTTTCAGCGCGCGGCAATGGCGAAGAGGCTTAATTGGCTTCGAGCGGGTGTGCTCGGCGCAAACGACGGAATTGTGTCAACCGCCGGATTGGTTATGGGTATTGCCGGCGCGGGTGGTGACTCAAGCGCGATCTTGATAGCTGGCGTTGCTGGTCTAGTAGCCGGATCGATTTCGATGGCAGGTGGCGAGTACACATCTGTGAGCGCGCAAAGAGACAGCGAGCTTGCGGCCTTAGACAAAGAGCGCAAGGAACTTCTAGAAGATCCAGAACGAGAGTTGCGAGAACTCGCTTGGTTTTATGAGCAAAAGGGACTCAGCGCAGACACAGCCCTCGTCGTGGCTGCCGAGTTGACCGAGAGAGATGCGCTCAAGGCGCACGCAGAAGCCGAACTGGGCATCGACTCTGGGCAACAGGTTAGCCCCGGTCAAGCGGCAATCTCGTCATTCATCTCGTTTGCACTCGGATCACTATTGCCGCTTGTGGCAATTACCGGACCGTGGATTGATTTCAGAATTCAGGCCACAATTTTCGCAGTCGTTCTGTCTCTTGCAATCACCGGATTCGTCGGAGCAAAGATCGGTGGAGCAAAGAGCACTAAGGCGGTTCTCAGAAATGTTGTTGTTAGCGCTTTGACAATGGGTATCACCTATGCCATCGGCAGCCTTGTCGGCTCCGTTCACTTCTAACTAGATAAACTCGCATCGTGAGCAAGTACGAGAAACTCGATGTGGCACTTATTGGTGCCGGCATTATGAGCGCGACCCTCGGAGCTCTCTTGGTGCAGTTGAACCCAAAACTCAAGATATCTACCTTTGAGAGACTCGAAGACGTGGCACTCGAATCTTCTAACCCCTGGAATAACGCTGGCACAGGTCACGCGGCTCTATGCGAGCTCAACTACATGCCCGATTCAAAAGACGGCTCGCTTCCTGATCCGTCGAAGGCAATTGCTATAAACGAGCAATTTCAGCTGAGTCGTCAGCTCTGGGCATCCTTTGTGAAACTGGGGGTATTGAAAGAGCCCGAGACATTCATCAAGTCAACCCCACACATGACTTTCGTTAGGGGTCACAAGGACGTTGATTATCTAAAGAGACGCGCTCAAGTGCTTGCGAAACAACCGCTTTTCGCCGGCTTCGAATTCTCTACTGACCACAAGAGGATCGCGAATTGGGCACCCCTGTTGGTTGAGCAACGCGAAAAGTTAGACGTAATAGCAGCCACCAGAATCACGTCTGGCACCGATGTCAACTTCGGAGCGATAACCGAGCAGCTGTTCGATTACCTCAAGAGTCACAAGTCGAAACTGCACTTGAACAGCGAAGTGACATCAATTAGAAGAGTCAACGATGGCTGGCATCTAACAATTAAGGATCGCAAAACAGGAAACAAGAGATATGTGGAATCAAAGTTTGTATTCGTTGGAGCCGGCGGCTGGGCGCTGAAGCTTCTGCAGAAGGCTCGCATCCCCGAGGCCAAGGGCTACGGACTGTTTCCGGTTAGTGGCTCGTTTCTTCAAAGCGACAACCAAAATCTTGTCGCTAAACATCAAGCAAAGGTTTACAGCCAAGCCTCGGTCGGAGCACCGCCGATGTCAGTTCCACATCTTGACACCAGGTTCGTCGACGGAAAGTCGAGCCTGCTTTTTGGTCCGTATGCGGGAGCGATTCCAAAATTTCTCAA
>CAZDKF010000092.1:4522-5003 GCA_964505955.1 uncultured Rhodoluna sp.
GCACGGATCTATTCTCGACTTGCCACTCGCAATTAGGCCATCGAACATCAGGCCGTATCTGTCTGTGGCACTAAAGAATCTTTCGCTGATCAAGTATCTAGTGGTCGAGCTAACCAAATCAAAGAGCCAGCGATTTCAAGCTCTCAAGGATTTCATGCCAAGTGCGGACCCGGCCGATTGGCAGCTGATTGTGGCTGGCCAACGTGCACAGGTAATTAAGCGTGATAGCAAAGGCAATGGAACACTGCAGTTTGGAACCGAAGTTGTGAGCTCTGCAGATGGAACCATTGCAGGTCTTCTCGGTGCATCGCCTGGTGCCTCCACATCTGTTCACATCATGCTTGAGGTTCTGGAGAAGTCTTTTCCAAATGAATTCGTTGGCTGGCAGAAGAAACTGAACAAACTGATTCCGTCACTCGGCAAGAAGCTAAATGAAAACCCAGCCCTAGCAAAAAAGGTACTTGCCGATACCGCAAGAACG
>CAZDKF010000093.1:0-4965 GCA_964505955.1 uncultured Rhodoluna sp.
TGCTAGAGCCCCAACACGGTAGGCGCGGCGTCGTTGGCGTGGATTCCGAGTGGGTGCAGAGAATGCTCGATGCCGCCGAGATCGATGTCGTGTCGATGTCGTCTGACCCGGCCAAGCAATCTGACTGGAAAGTGCGCGTGACCGACGAGACACCGAGCCAAACTTCGTTCAGCGTTACCTCTCCAACCGGAGAGTCACTCGACACTTTTGTCACAGTCATTGGCGCGCACATGGCGCACAACGCGGGTCTCGCAATTGCAATGATTTGCGAATCGGGTGTTGCTTTTGACGAGGTCAAGCGAGCCGTAGCTCAGGGGATAAAGGCTTATCTGCCAGGGCGAACCGAGCGAGTTACCGAAGGCTCTGGCCCAGACATCTTCGTCGACTTCGGCCATAGCCCCGACGCGTTTCTAAACACCCTGGCGGCGGTAAGAAAAGTAACCAGCGGAAAAGTGATTATGGTCTTCGGAGCCGACGGAGATCGAGACGCGTCTAAACGGCCCGCAATGGCCGAGGTGGCCGCCCGCGGTTGCGATCTGCTTGTAGTCACCGACCATCATCCGCGCTTTGAAGACCCAGCCTCGATTCGCAAGACGCTCGTCGAGTCCGCTCGGTCAGCTCGGCCCGAACTTGAGATTTTCGAAGTCAGCCCGCCAGAGGCCGCCATTCGCAAGGCGGTTTCGCTGGCAAAGCCGGGCGACTCGATTCTCTGGGCTGGGCCGGGCCATCAGGACTATCGAGACATCAAAGGAGTGCGCACCCCATACTCTGCTAGGCAGGAAGCCAGAGACGCACTCAAAGAGGTAGGTTGGCGATGATCCAAATGCGCATATCAGAAATTGCCGATGCGATCAACGGAAAACTCGTCGGCGAAGACCGGCTCGTTACATCTTCGGTAGAGACCGATTCGCGACTGATTACAAGTGGCGCACTCTTCGTTGCGAAACCGGGCGCAGTCACCGATGGGCATCTCTTTGTCGGTGCCGCTGCGCAGGCAGGAGCCATCGGAGCGATTGTCGAACATGAAGTGGCCGATTCGCAAATTTCACAAATCGTTGTGCAGGATAGCGTTCAGGCTCTCGGCCAGTTAGCCAAGCACGTTCTCGAATTGCATCGCAAAGACCACGAACTGACAGTTGTCGGTATAACCGGATCAAACGGAAAGACCTCAACCAAAAACATGTTGCGCGAGGTTCTCTCGAAGTTCGGTGAAACCGTTGCACCGATCGAGTCATACAACAATCAAGTGGGCGCTCCGATTTCAATTTTGAAGATTTCTGCAAGCACGCGTTTCTTAGTTGTCGAGCTAGGTGCCGACGGACTCGGCAGCATCGAGTATCTCTCGAAGATTTGTTCACCAGATATCGGGGTGGTGCTCAAGGTTGGTTTAGCTCACGTCGGTGAATTTGGTGATATCGAAACAACTTTCAGAATCAAGAGCGAGCTCGCTAATTCGCTGCGAACAGGCACCAAGGTTTTGCTCAACGCTGACGATTCTTACGTTGCCCGCATGAGTGAAACCACAAAGGCAGAGGTGCACTGGTTTGGCACCAGCTCAGACAGTGAAATTCGAGCAGAAGATATTTCGGTTTCTCTCGCGGGCACTACCTTTACCCTGACCTGCAAGGATTTCAGCGCTCGGGTGACGCTGCGCATCCTCGGCGAACATCAGGTGATGAATGCGCTTGCCGCCCTGGGTGTGGCGAGCCTGCTAAATCTAGACCTCAAGACTGCGATTGCTGCGCTTGAGTCGATGCAACTAGCAGAGCGTTGGCGCATGCAGGTTTTACAGGGGCCAAATGGCTCGATAGTGATCAATGACGCATACAACGCCAGCCCCGATTCAATGAAGGCCGCATTGCAGACTTTGGCGACAATCGGGCGTCAGGGGCACCGAACTATCGCCGTACTGGGCGAAATGGCTGAGTTGGGCCGCTATTCGGTTGAAGAGCACGACGCCATGGGTCGCATTGCCGTTCGCTTGAACATTGATGAGGTTGTCGTGGTTGGAGAGGGCGCAAAACTCATTCACATGGGCGCCAGCCAAGAGGGTTCGTGGGATGGCGAGTCAAAATTCTTTCCGTCGATTTCCGACGCTTTGCAGCACCTGCGTGGTTTGCTTGGGGTGGGAGATGTGGTCTTGGTCAAGTCTTCAAATTCGGCAGGGCTCAGAGCTCTGGGCGATGCTTTAGCGGAGGTAAACCAATGAGAGCTGTGCTACTTGCCGGCGGTATCTCGATGGCTCTCACACTCTTCGCGACGCCCCTGTTTATCTGGCTATTCAGAAGACTTAACTGGGGTCAGTTCATCCGCGCGGATGGGCCAGCAACCCACATCACCAAGCATGGAACGCCAACCATGGGTGGCATTGCAATCATCCTGGCAACGCTCGCCGGTTACTTTTTCAGCAAACTGGCTAATTTCGAAACACCAACCATTTCTGCGCTCCTTGTCTTGCTCATGATGGTTGGCCTCGGGCTCGTGGGGTTCATCGACGACTACATCAAGGTGCATAAGCAGCGAAGTTTAGGTTTGACCGGATGGCAGAAAATTCTCGGTCAGGGAATTATCGCCGTGATTTTTGCATGGCTTGCTTTGCAATTCGCAAATGAAGAGGGTCTTACGCCAGCATCGACGAAGATTTCTATCTTTAGAGACACCGGTTTTGATCTCATGTCATTCGGGGCTGTCGCCGGCGGATTGCTTTTCGCAATCTGGATTTACTTTTTGGTTGCCGGAACATCGAATGGTGTGAATATCGCAGACGGCCTGGATGGATTGGCTACGGGGGCCATAATTATGGCAATCGGAGCATATTCGATTATCGGGTTTTGGCAGTTCAACCAATCCTGCACGACCGTTGTTGAAAACCTGGCCAGCTGCTACAACGTAAGAGATCCGCTCGACCTGGCCGTTGTGGCCTCCGCAATTGTCGGAGCCTGCGCCGGATTCTTATGGTGGAACACTTCGCCGGCTCAGATATTCATGGGAGATACCGGCTCGCTGGGTCTCGGTGGTGCTCTTGCGGCACTTGCGATTCTCTCTCGAACCGAGTTGCTTCTAGTTCTAATCGGCGGAATCTTTGTGATTGTTACCGGCTCGGTAATCATCCAGCGGGTTTTCTTCAAACTAACCAAGTGGAGAACCGGCACCGGTCGCAGGGTCTTCTTAAATAGCCCGCTGCATCACCACTTCGAAATGAAGGGCTGGGCCGAAATCACAATCGTGGTTCGGTTCTGGATTATCTCGGGGCTGTGCGTCCTGACCGGCATCGGTCTCTTTTACATCGAGTGGATCTACGGCTAGCAGATGCAGTCGATTGAAGATTTAACCAGTTGGCATTCAGCTTGGAAGGGCAAACGAGCGCTGGTCTACGGGCTTGGTTCTTCTGGGTTTGCTGTGGCCGATACTTTGAATGAGCTTGAGTGCGATTTGCTTGTCGTTGCAAACGAAATAGGGTCGCAGTATCAGGATCTGCTTTCGGTGTTGCAGGTTGATTTTGTTGAGGGTGCCGATAACAGCTTCGAGAGCGCTCAGGCGTTCAAGCCAGACTTTGCGTGCGTGTCGCCGGGAATTCCTCCGACGGATCGCCTGGTGCGCTGGCTGAATGAGAATCAGGTACCGATTCTTGGAGACATCGAATTGGCCTGGCGAGTTCGCGACAAGGTCAAGCCAGCTGAGTGGCTAGTGATCACAGGCACCAACGGAAAAACCACGACGACGCAATTGGTTGAGGCCATGCTGCTCGCCGATGGTAAGCGCGCGATTTCATGTGGAAATATCGGCAAGCCAATTCTCGATGCAATTAGGGATCCCGAGGGTTTTGATTATCTCGTTGTCGAGCTCTCGAGCTTTCAGCTTCACTACTGCGGAAAAATCGAACCGAGGGTAGCTGCTTTATTGAACATCGCAGAAGATCACATTGATTGGCACCAGACCTTCGAGGCTTACGTCGAGGCCAAAGGCAAAATATTTAACGGCACATCGGGTGCAATCATCTATAACGCCGAAGACGCAATCACACGCCGCTTGGCCGAAGCGGCTGAAGTTCGAGACGAAAACGTGCTGGCCGTCGCATTCACTCGTGGAATGCCTGCCGATTTGCAAGTTGGCTACGTCGAGGAGTTTCTGATTGATAGGGCGTTCTTCGGTTATCGCGCGGCCGAACTACCCGAGTTGGCAAATCTAGATGACATCGCTCAAATAGGCGTGGTTACGCCGCATTTGCTGGCAAACGTGGCCGCGGCTGCCGCAATCGCTCGCGCCTGTGATGTTGACGCAAAGTCAATCGCAGCCGCCGTTCGAGGCTTTCGCCAGGATAGCCACCGTATCGAGTTTGTGGCTGATCGAAACGGTGTGCTTTGGTTCGACGATTCGAAAGCGACAAACGCCCACGCGGCCAGCGCATCGCTGAGCTCTTTTGAGTCGGTCGTTTGGATTGTCGGGGGACTACTCAAGGGAGTCGAAATTGCTCCGCTGATTCAGTCGCACTGCGAGCGCTTAAAAGCTGCGGTCGTTATTGGTCTAGACAGACAACCGGTGCTCAGCGCTCTTGAGTCTTTTGCGCCCGGGGTTAAAGTTGTTGAGATTTCCGATGACCATGGCGATCTAGTCATGCAGGTTGCCGTGCAGCAGGCGAGCGCATTGGCAGAAGAGGGCGATGTTGTTTTGCTTGCGCCAGCAGCGGCGTCTATGGACCAATTCAAAGATTATGCAGACAGAGGAAATCAGTTTGCGAAAGCGGTAGGTGAGTTAAATGGCTAGAGTTCGGTCAGTTCGCAAAGGTGTTTCTGGTGCAGAAGTGAGTCAAAAGGTAGTTGGTTTTGCCGTCAACTGGTTTACGACTACTTTTCGAGGTCAGTCTCGCGAGTTCAACAGCCTTTTCGGCATCACATTCTTGTTGGTCGTTTTCGGCCTTGTCATGGTGCTCAGCGCATCCTATGTGACATCACTCGGAAACGGAGA
>CAZDKF010000094.1:0-4918 GCA_964505955.1 uncultured Rhodoluna sp.
CGAAGACTGGCGCGCCTAGTTCGCTAAACAGCCGAGCGCTTGTCGTTTGCCACGCCGGCCACTATCAGTAGTGCGCCGGCGAGGGCAACCACAAGGGTTCCGGTAGCCGAGGAATCCATGAAAGCCAGCATGATCTGCTCGTCGGTTAGCGTTGGGTCGATTGCCGGCAGGGTGCTTAGGGCACCAAATTCTATGAAAGCACCGGCCGTGATCATGAGCACAGAACTAAGTCGAACCTTCGAGTTGGCCACACCCTTTTGCTTGAGAAACACCGTGACCACCGCCGTGATGAACCAGCTCAGAACCGAAAGCACAAAGAATAGCCAAAACTTGTAACCCTTGCTTCGCGCCGTTCTTGCAGTTACCCAGGCGGCCGCAATTGTGAAGGCAATCAAAACCAGCAGCAGGTTGCCGGCAAAAGCGAGAGTATCCATGTCGATGGTGTTCATAACTAAAGACTACGCATGCTTCTGGTCGAGTGTCTCGTTGAGTTCTGCCAGTGTCGGCGGTTCGCAACCGGCGCGCTCGCAGGTTATCGAAGCGGCTACGGCTGCAACGCGAACATACTCGCTCAAATCTGAATCGGTTAGATTCTCGAGGCGATCGAACGGATTGCTGCCAAGAACATCGGCATCACTCAGCTGCCCGAGCAGATTTGCGCAGAACGTGTCTCCAGCACCAACGGTGTCAACCACGTTAATCTTGCGCGACGGCACATCTGCCCGCTCGCTGCGTTTGCGGTAAATAGAAGTGCCGTCGGCACCACGGGTGACCAAAACGATCCGTTCGGTGTCACCTATCCAGTTGTAGACAATCTCATCTAGATCTGCGTTTTTGTCGAGACCATAGAGCCACTCGATGTCTTCGTCTGAGGCCTTGATGATGTGTGAAATCTTGTTGAGTCTCTCAACTCGCACGCGCTCTTCGGTCGGGTTGAAGCCAAGCGCCGGACGCATGTTGATGTCGTGCGAAATCGTCATCGAGTTTTGCGCAAAGTGCTCGGCGGCCCACTTCTCGATAACTGCGCTCGATGGCTGCATGGCCATGGTTAGGCAACCGAACTGAATCGCGGTTGCGTGCATGTTCTCTAGGTCGATGTCGGTTGGTAGTTCGGCACGAGTCCAACCCCAGTCGGCTGTTCCGTTCACATAGAAGGCATAAGACGGCACACCGTTCGAGTCGATGCTGACCACGGCTAGCGTGGTGAGTTCCTCAGCCACCGCGCTGTGCTCGAGGTGAACGCCGTTGCTTTCTAAGCGCTCACGGATGATCTTGCCGAAGCGATCGTTTGAGATTCGACCGAGAAACTGGTGCTTTGTGCCCCGGCGGGCGAGGGCCAGGGCCACGTTGGCGTTTGCGCCGCCAACCACGGCGTTGAAACTGCCGGCCTGATAGCGGTTCTCAATGAGGTCGATGAGAGCTTCGCCGATAACCAGAATCATGTCGTCAGTTTATTGCCACGGGTATAGCGTTGAACCATGAAAACTATTCCGCTAGTCAAGCGCTCAATTGCATTGCCGCTGATCGGCCTCACTGCAGTTTGGTCAATCATGATGTTTGCCAACTGGTTTTCGATGGTTAGTCAAGAGAACTACGATTCGGTTTTCAAACCAACCATCTACATCTACCTGCTGGGGTTTGCCGTGGGCACTTTCTCGGCTCTAATTGCACAGGGATGGGCCGTAAAGTCGCTTGTGCTCGACGAGAATGACGCTTTGGCGCGAGCCGCCCTCCGATTCACTGTTTTGGCTTTAGTTATCGGCTTGGCAGCCACAACCATCTTCGCGCTCACCAGCTTTCTGAGTGCCTTTAACTCCTCGAGTCAAAACTCCGATGTCTTTCAGAGATTCATCTGGACCTACCTACCGATCCTGCTGGCAACAGCGATAGTGGTTTACGTAATTTTGCGCGCATTCGTGTTTCGTGGCGCTTCGGCATCGGCCGAGGGCGAAGTGAAACCGAAGATGAGCGAACGTCAGAAGGCACTGGCGCTCGGCTATGCCGTGCCGATTCTCAGCACCGCGTTTGCGATCATCCTTGGGCTCTTTATTTATGACGCCACTCGCACCAACCTCGACACCTGGGTGTGGGTATTAATCATCGCAATCGTTGGCCTTGGCGTTATTTTTGGAACCCGATTTGCTGCGCGCGCACGTCAGGCGCGAGTCGAGGCACCTAGGCCAAAGACCGCGCTCGCGGCTGGTGCGGCAACCGTGAACTTTGTTCTTTCGATTGTCTTCGGCGCAGTTGTTTCGATTATGTCGTTCACGATGGGTGCAAGCGCAATTGAAAAACTGCGGGTTTACCCCAACTGGGTTGAGGGCGTTAATGAACAACCAATGCCAACCGTCTCTGCGCCAACGATTCAGTGGTGGGTTCAAGACATGGCTCCGGCAATTGTGTTGCTACTTCTCGCCGCGGCTGGCATTTACCTGAGCATCACCGAACGTCACCGCAAACAAAACGCAGCGGTCGAAGCTTAGGCGTCGCGAGAATTTATCCGTGAAGTTTTATGCGAGCGGTCTGCTCTTTGACAATGATGGCGTGCTTGTAGATTCGCACTCGGCAGCTGCCGATGCGTGGGCGATCTGGTGCAGCGAATTTGCGCCACACACTAACTGGGATGCTCCCAAGCCCGCGCGGCAGCCCGCCGCAGCCCACGTTCGCGCGCGGATTACACCGCCTGACCTTTTTGAAGCCGCCCACGATCGCATCAACGAACTAGAGCAACTAACCGCGCACACCACCGTGGCCCTTGCCGGTGCGGTTGAACTCACCTCAGCGCTGACTGCAGGCACCTGGACTGTTTGCACTTCGGCAAACCCGATGCTCGCGAAAGCTCGACTCGAGGCTGCCGGCATTCGCGTTCCGGCAGAGCTCGTGACGGCTGACGACGTGAAGCGCGGCAAGCCGCATCCAGACCCATACCTTCTCGGGGCAGAGCGCTTAGGTTTCGCCGCCGAAGACTGCGTTGTCTTCGAAGACGCCATCGCGGGCGCAGTGGCTGCAGAGGCGGCAGGCGTTGGGCTGATCGTCGGAGTCACCGAGGCTGCCCTTGCCGGCCCGGCCGATATTGTGATTCGCGACCTTTCGGGAATAACCTTTGACGGTGAAGTGCTTTACCTTCCTGACAGCAACCGCCTTCGATAGGAGCCCAAAATGAGCGAAGTAACTTTCTACAGTGCCGACTGGTGCAGCGACTGCCGCCGCTCAAAGGCGCTAATGAACACCCTCGGTGTCGAATATGACCTCAAGGATGTCGAACACAACCCCGAGTTTGCCGTCGAAGCCGAGCAAATTGCTGGGCGCAAGAACATTCCGGTTGTGCAGTTTGCCGACGGCAAGTTCTTGGTTGAGCCTTCAGATGCCGAGTTGCACGCTGAGCTCACCATCCGTGGGCTTATTTAGTTTTAAAAACACTTGGCAATCGCGCTTGCCGCGGTTAGGCTACTAAGGTTACGAATTCGTAACAGTAGTCGTTTGCAGTGCATTGAATGCACCAGTCTTTCCTTTATTTGAGAATCCGTTGTTTGGATGCAGCTCTCGTGTTTGGGTTTAGCGCAGTTCGACTAGCCCGCGATTGAGCAGCTACTCCCTGCGAAATCAACACAAATTAAAAGGAAAAAACATGCCAAAATTTGGCGACTCAAACGCGCGCGCCGCGAAAAAACCAGGCGCGCCTAAATCAACCCACCGCAAGGGCGCTTCGGCAGCCGACGACCGCGGTCCGCGCAAGCCACGCGCAGCAAAAGCTGGCGCACCTTCATCTCGTTGGGAAGATCGCGCTCCGCGCACCTTCGATCGTGACGCGCGCCCAGCACGTGACTCACGCGATTCACGTGACGCCCGCCCGGCAGCCGGTGGAGACAAGCGACGCGACTGGAGCCCAACGCCTCCTGCACGCCGCAGCAACTTTCAGCGCGATGACCGCGCACCTCGCACGTTTGATCGTGATTCACGTGACTCGTACAAGTCTCGTCCAGCCGGTTCTGAGCGCAGCTCAGCCCCTGCTCGGGACTCGCGTGACTCACGTCCGGCCCGCAAGTTCGAAGATCGTCCGGCGAGAACTTTCGATCGTGACTCACGCCCAGCCGGTTCTGAGCGCAGCTCAGCCCCTGCTCGGGGCTCGCGAGACGCACGTCCGGCCCGCAAGTTCGAAGATCGTCCAGCAAGAACCTTCGATCGTGACTCACGTCCGGCAAGAACTTTCGACAGAGCAGAATCTCGCGGACCACGCAAGTTCGACGACCGACCGCGCAAGTTTGATCGCGACTACCGCGACGACAGCACCAACGGTCGCCCTGACCGCGCTGACCGTGTCGACCGCGATCGCGATCGTGACCGCACCTTCGAAGGCGCACGCAAGAGCAACCCAAACAAGAAGGCCTTCTTTGAAGACCAGAAGCTAGAGCGTCTCGAGAGCGTAGACGCTTCAACCGTCGACATCACCGGCAGCTTTGGCGACATGAACCTTCACCCGAAGCTTCTCGTTGCTCTAGAGCAGATGGGCGTCAGCTCACCATTCCCTATTCAGGCAGCGACCATCCCAGCGGCTATCGGCGGCATGGATGTTCTCGGCCGCGGAAAGACCGGCTCGGGCAAGACCGTTGCGTTCATCGTTCCACTTGTTACCAAGTTGATTGCCGCTGGTTCAGTGCCTCGCAAGCCAGGCAAGCCACGCGCGCTTGTTCTTGCACCGACACGTGAACTTGCAGACCAGATCGACCGCACAGCTAACGCGTTGGCGAAGTCTGTCGGCTTCTACACCGCTTGCATCTACGGCGGTGTTCCACAGCGTCGTCAAGAAAACATGATGAGCCGCGGCACTGACATCGTGGTTGCAACTCCTGGTCGTCTAGAAGACCTCATGGCTCAGGGCGTTATCGACCTGAGTGAAGTTGAAACTATCGTCGTTGAC
>CAZDKF010000095.1:0-3808 GCA_964505955.1 uncultured Rhodoluna sp.
GTTGAGGTGTCGCCTGAGTCCTTGTGAGAAACAGATACGCACTTGCCTAGTACTCCGCCGGCTTCGTTGATCTCCTTGATGGCAGCGTCAACACCAGCAATTTCTGGTGGGCCTAGGAACGCTAGGTTTCCGGTTGTCGGAAGTAGTGAACCGATCTTTAGTTCTGCGTCGGTGCAGTTTGCTGCATCGAACGCAGTTGGTGTTGCAGCACAACCGCTTAGAGCTAGCGCGAGGCTAGCTGCAAGAGCAAGTCCGGCAGCACCTTTCTTGAATGTAGACATGTGTCTCCTTATATGTTGTTGGGTATTCCTAATTCGGTACAAATTTGGAAACCTTTTGAAGTTTAGCGATTTGATGTGACAGCAGAAATATTGATTTTGAAACATCTGGTAACACAACTTGAATTTTTGCGGCAATTCAGAGCGCCTGAGATCTCTAAGTCCCTATTTCTCTGGGATGTAGCCAAGCGGGCGAGGCGCGAGGGCTGATTTGCTCAACCAAAATGTGATGTAACGATATTGTTTCGGTCAAACCAGGCGCAGGTTTCTCTGGCGAATAATGTCTGAACTCAAAATGATGAGGCTGAGCCAGACCAGAGCGAAACCGAGCCAGCGAGCCGTTGGCATTGGTTCGTTGAAGACAACCAGGCCAAGCGTGAACTGAATTATCGGTGCGATGTACTGCATGAAGCCCATGACTTTGAGCGGTAGGTATTGAGCGGCGGCACCAAAAAGAATCAGCGGAATCGCGGTCATCGCACCATACATCGCCAGACCGGCCATGCCCAAGGCGCCTTCGCTGGCAAACATGATGCCGCCGCCGATCAGGTGAACCAGAACCAGTTGAATAATTGCGATGGGCACGACAAAGCCAGATTCGATAGCAAAGCTGTTAATCGCATTCACCTTGCCGCCGAGTTTGTTTTTGGCGAGGCCATAGATTCCGAAAGAGCCGGCGAGAATTAGCGCGACCCAGGGTGGCCTTCCGTAGTCGATGGTTAGCACCACTACCGCGAGCGCGCCGATGCCCATGGCAATCCACTGAACTCTTGAGAGTTTTTCGCGCAAGAAAATCACGGCAAGCAAAATTGTGACGAGCGGGTTGATGAAGTAGCCGAGAGAAGACTCGACAACGTGATTTTCTGAAATTGCAATAACGTAAACCAGCCAGTTGATGAAGATGAAAAGTGAACTGGTGGCTATCCATGCGATGTTGGTCTTGCTTTTAAAAACTTCACGCATCGCGCGAAAGTTTTTCGTTATTGCAATTATTAAAGCGGCCGTGAGAAAGCCGAAGATAACTCGCCAGACCACGATCTCGTAGGGTGAAGCGAAACCGAGCATCGCAATGATCAGCGGAAAACTGCCCCAAATGAAGTAGGCGGTCAGGCCAAGTGGAAGACCCCGAGCATAATCATGCCCGGGGTCTTTCAAGGTTTGGTTTTTAGCGCTCAATTACCGCGAGCACGTCGCGAGCCGAGAGCACGAGGTACTCGACACCTTCATACTTGAGTTCGGTGCCACCGTACTTTGAGAAGATGACCTTGTCGCCGACCTTTACGTCAACCGGAACGCGGTTGCCCTTGTCGTCGATGCGGCCTGGGCCGACAGCAACAACCTGAGCCTCCTGCGGACGCTCCTGTGCGGTGTCTGGAATGACTAGACCCGAGCTGGTCACCTGCTCGGCTTCGACTGGCTTGACGACAATGCGGTCTTCGAGCGGCTTGATTACTACAGACATAATGACCTCTTCTATCTATGAGGGGTTCGTTGGCCTTGTGGCCACCTGAAAACTCTAATTGATGGTTAGCACTCGGTCAAGGTGACTGCTAATTGAGTTGATCGGTCTTCGCCACCGAGCGGGCTTGCCTAGGCTTGAGCGCATGGATCGCAGCGAATTTGCCAAACTCTTCACCCCTGAGGCGTTGGCGCTTTTGAACGCGATCGGCGACCTCGACGCGAAGGCCGACGTGCTCAAGCTGGTGAGCGCGCTTCGGGCAGAGGGTTATGACCCAGGGCTGGTTGCCGCGGTGCTGAGCCAGGCAAAGTTGCGCCGACGAGCGCGCAAGAAGTTTGGCGACTTCACCGACGGCATGCTGTTCACCGAGGATGGCCTCGAGCAGGCTTCGAGGCTTCAGGCGGCGGCCTTGCACGCGGGTCGCTTTCGCGGTGCCGGCATAACCCAGGTTGCAGACCTCGGATGCGGACTCGGTGCCGAATCGATGGCCATGGGCGCGATTGACCTCAACGTGCGGGCCTTCGAGATTGATGAGGTCACGGCTGCTTTAGCCGTTTTCAATCTTGGTGCTTTCGACAATGTCGAAGTTGAGCAGGCTGACATCACAACGCTCGATATGAGTCAGTTCGAAGCATTGTTCTTCGACCCGGCCAGGCGCGAACTCGACGGCAAGGGCGAGCGCGCGACTCGCAGATTTGACCCCGAGCAGTTTTCACCCAACTTCAACTGGGTTCTCGAACAGGCCCGAACCAAACCCACCGGCATCAAATTAGGGCCGGGTCACCCGCACGAAGCGATTGCGCAAGATGCCGAGGCGCAGTGGCTTTCGATCGACGGCGACCTGGTTGAACTTGCGCTTTGGTTTGGCGAAGTGAAACGACCAAAAGTTGCTCGTGCGGCAACCGTCGTGAACTCGACGGGTCGTCACGAAATCGTCAGCGAAACTTTTGAGAGCGAACCGGCAGACGTTGCACCTCTCAGGCGATTCATCTACGAACCAGACAACGCCGTTGTGCGTTCGCACCTGATTGCCGACCTCGCGCGCGAAGTTGGTGCGACTCTGATTTCTCGAGAGATCGCATATCTAAGCAGCGATAGAGAAATCGATTCACCGATGATGCGTGGTTTCAGAGTTGTCGATGAAATGGCATTCGATCGCAAAAAACTGAAGGCTTACTTGCGTGAGCGAAACATCGGCAGGCTCGAGATCAAGAAGCGCGGTGTCGATGTTGTGCCCGAGCAGCTGCGCAAAGAGATGAGCCTTAAAGGCGAAATCGCCGCCACCCTGATTCTCACCAGGGTTGGCGACGATCACCGAGCGCTTATTGCGCAGCCGCTTTAGCGACCACCCATTCCGTGGTCGTCATCCATGTCCATTTGACCCATTTGACCCATAGGGCCATCCATGCGATCTTCGATGCCCATCGGGCCATCGAAGCCGTATCTCAAACGCAACCAGGTTAGGCCGATGCCGGCGACTACCCAGAATGCGATTGTCGCGTAGCCCACAATTAAGCCCGCAACGGCTAGCGCTCGACCCGACTTCTGCTCGTTCTTGAGCTGAGCCAGGGCGATGTGGCCGGTTATAACCGCGGCCACTGCACCGACGCTGGTGAGTGCGGTCGCGAGCGAGACTACCGCTAGCGTGTTGAGTGAATTGAAATTGAACTTGCTGTTTGATTCGGTTGATTCGGTTGCCTCTGGTTCAGGCTGGTTGTTCTTCGTTGCCATTTGATACCTCCGATTGATTGGCTAGGCTAAGACCAGCACTCAAGTCTGCGCAAACCCTGAGAAGTACATGGGTGTTTGCCACATGTTTCTTGACCGCAACTTCCAGCCATGGCGCAGACTGCGAACTTAGAATTGACCAATGGTCGATAGCCAAGAAGTCTTGAAAGAACTCGAAAACGAATCAATCGAGATTCTTCGCGAAACCGCAGCCGCCTTCAAAAATCCGGTGATGCTCTACTCGATCGGCAAAGACTCCTCTGTTCTGCTGCACCTGGCGCGCAAGGCTTTTCACCCTGGGCGCATCCCGTTCAAGATTTTGCACATCGACACCACCTGGAAG
>CAZDKF010000095.1:3818-4912 GCA_964505955.1 uncultured Rhodoluna sp.
TTCGCGACCAGACCGCAAAAGATTTCGACCTCGACCTGCTGGTTCACACAAACCAAGACGGTGTGAAAGAAGGTGCCAACCCATTCACGCTCGGCGCATCTGAATACACGCGAATCATGAAGACCGTGGCTCTGCGCCAAGCTCTCGACATGAACGGCTTCGATGTTGCACTCGGCGGTTCGCGACGCGATGAAGAGCGCAGCCGCGCCAAAGAGCGAATCTTCAGCGTGCGCGAGCCAGGCCACCGATGGGATCCGCGTAACCAGCGCCAAGAACTTTGGCGCACCTACAATCCGCTGCTCGCACCCGAGCAAACCATGCGAGTTTTTCCGATCAGCGACTGGACAGAAGTAGACATCTGGAATTACATCTTGCAAGAAAAGATTCCGGTGTCGCCGCTTTACCTAGCAAAGCCAAGACCGATTGTTATGCGCGGCGAGCAACTCATCATGGTTGATGACGAGCGCTACCCATTGAATCCGGGTGAAGTGCCGCAGCTCGAGATGGTGCGCTTCAGAACCCTCGGATGCTATCCGCTAACCGCCGGTGTGCGCAGCGAAGCAACAACAATCGAGCAAGTTGCCGAAGAGGTTCTCAACGTTCGACTCAGCGAGCGGGCAACTCGATTGATTGACGGCCGCAACGAAACCTCGATGGAGAAGAAGAAAGCCGAGGGCTACTTCTAATGTCGAAAGCAATTATTCGTCTGGTCACCTGCGGAAGCGTCGATGATGGCAAGAGCACCCTGATTGGTCGTTTGCTGGTTGAAACCGACAGCGTGCCTGATGACACGATTGCCGCTGCGCGCGATGTGCGCAGGGCCGGCTCGACGGTAAAGAAGGGCGACATCGACTTCAGCCTGCTAACCGACGGGCTCGAAGCCGAGCGCGAACAGGGCATCACAATCGACGTTGCCTATCGCTCGATGCAGCTTCGCAACGGTCGCCGATTGATCATCGCCGATGCGCCAGGCCACGAGCAGTACACCCGAAACATGGCGGTTGCCGCCTCACGCGCAGACATCGGCCTGGTGCTAGTTGATGCCACCCGCGGCATAAGACCACAGACGCTGAGGCACCTTCACATCTGTTCTC
>CAZDKF010000096.1:0-4892 GCA_964505955.1 uncultured Rhodoluna sp.
GCTGGCCCCCAGGTTCCCGGTAGGTACTGCTCGGGTTTGCCCTTTTTGGCCCAGAACTCTTCGATCGGGTCAAGGATCTTCCACGAGAGCTCAACCTCTTCCTGACGGGGAAACAGCGGGGGATCGCCAAGAAGCACATCGAGAATCAAGCGCTCGTAAGCCTCAGGGCTGGCTTCGGTGAAAGCGTGTCCGTAACCGAAATCCATGGTCACGTCTCGAACCTGCATGCCAACGCCAGGCACCTTCGAGCCGAAACGAATCGTGATGCCCTCGTCGGGCTGCACGCGAATCACGAGAGCGTTCTGACCCAGTGCCGAGGTCTGCGATTGTGCGAAGAGTTGCTGGGGTGCACGTTTGAAAACCACAGCAATCTCGGTGACTCGTCTGCCGAGACGTTTGCCAGCCCGAAGGTAGAACGGCACCCCGGCCCATCTGCGAGTGTTGATGTCGAGACGCATTGCAGCGTAGGTCTCTGTGACCGATTTGGGATTCATTCCCTCTTCCGCCAAGAAACCGGTGACCTGTTCGCCACCCTGCCAGCCGCTCGCATATTGCCCACGCGCCGTGTGCAGACTTAAATCTTCTGGCAGGTTGACCGCAGACAAAACCTTCTCTTTCTCGGCACGAAGATCAGCTGCGTCGAACGAGACCGGTTCTTCCATGGCGGTTAGTGCTAGCAGTTGCAAAAGGTGGTTTTGAATCACGTCACGCGCGGCTCCGATGCCATCGTAGTAACCCGCTCTGCCACCAACCCCGATGTCTTCGGCCATCGTAATTTGAACGTGGTCAATGTAGTTCGCGTTCCAAAGTGGCTCGAACAGCTGATTTGCAAAACGCAAAGCGAGAATGTTTTGAACCGTCTCTTTGCCGAGGTAGTGGTCGATTCTAAAAACAGAGTCTGCTGGAAACACAGATTCGACCACTGCATTGAGCTCTCTCGCCGAGGCTAGGTCGTGACCAAACGGCTTCTCGATTACAACCCGGCGAAACTCATCCGGCTTAGCCTGCGCGAGGCCACTTCGTGACAGCTGCTGACAAACGATTTCGAAAGCCTTAGGCGGAATCGACAGGTAGAACGCGTGATTGCCGTTGGTGCCGCGCTGAGCATCGAGTTCTTCGATGGTCTGCTTCAAACGGTCAAAGGCAGAATCGTCGGTGAACTCACCAGAAACGAAACGAATTCCGCTTGCCAACTGGTTCCAGACTTCTTCGTTCCAGGGAGTTCGCGCATATTGCTGAACCGCTTCTTTAACAACCTGACCGAAGTCTTGGTTCTCCCAATCGCGCCGAGCAAATCCAACGAGGGCGAATCCCGGTGGCAACAGACCGCGGTTGGCTAGGTCGTAGACGGCCGGCATCAGTTTCTTGCGAGAAAGATCTCCGGTGACACCAAAGATTATGAGGCTGCTCGGGCCAGCGATGCGGTTTAAGCGCCTATCGTCTGGATCTCTCAGCGGGTTATTGCCCGCTCCAAGTTTTACTGGACTCATCAGATACTTTCTAGCCGAAAATTCTAGGAATTGCGGCAACGCCAGACTTGGCATCGTCAAGAGTAAGGGTTAGGACCGGGCGACCCTGATCTGCCAAAACCTTTGCGTCTCCGGCAGCCTGCGATGCAATCAGCTCACCAAAGGTGAAGTCTCTACCGGGAACCGCGATGTCTTTCTTGGCGGCAGAAACGATTTGCAAGAAAACTCCCTGAGCTGGGCCGCCCTTGTGATACTGACCGGTCGAGTGCAAGAAACGTGGAGCCCAACCGAAGGTGACGGGTCTGCGCGTCTTGGCAGCGGCGAGTTCACGCAGAGTCGTGGCCTCTGCGACCGACGTGCGGTCTAGGTAGGCGTGAATCGAAAGGTAGCCGTCGTCGCTGTCAATTTGCTTCAGCAGCGCCATGAGAGCGCCCTCGACAGATTCGACAGAAGATAGGTTTAGCCCGCTCGAACGAACTTCAATTCCAGCCTCTTTGAAAAGCGGCGCCACGATCTCGTCGCGCTGTTCGAGCATGGCACGGGCAGCAATTTTCGCCGACTCGACATCTGGCTGATCGAAGGGATTGATTCCAATCAGGCGGCTAGCGATTACGGTTGCGTACTCCCAAAGCATGAACTGTGCGCCAAGCTCACCCGAAACGGCTACCTCGTCGCCTCGAGCCGCAGTTGCTTCTGCAACAACGCGAACGGCGAGAAAATCTGCCAAGCCGCTGCTTAGTTCAGCGCTCTGTGGTGTGAGCACAACCGGCAGAACACCCTTAGAGAGTTTGCCCGTTGACTCGGCAATTAGCTGCTCGGCCCAATCGCCAAAACCGACGATCTCAGTGCCGTCGGCAACGATGCCAATTTTGTCGCGAAGTCCATATCCCACTGGAGGTGCCCCGAGCGCTGCTCCGAGAATCAAAGCTGGGTTGCTCTCGCTGTCTTCGGCAAGCAGCGACGCCACGGATTTTGCGGAATCTAGCAATGCTTGGATGTCTGCGCCAGCCAAACCCGATGGAACAAGCCCGAAAGCGGTGAGAGCGCTGTAGCGACCACCGACGGTGGCATCGGCGTTGAACACCCGGTAGCCGTCTGCCTTAGCCGCGGCTTCCATCGGCGAACCGGGGTCTGTCACAACGACGATGCGATCTTTCTTGTCGATGCCAGCATCTTTGAAAGCTTTTTCAAAGACTCGCTTTTGAGAATCTGTTTCGACAGTCGAACCAGATTTTGACGAAACGATCACAGCGGTCTTCGAGAGATCACCGGCCAGAGCGCTTCCAACCTGGTCGGCGTTTGTTGAATCTAAAACTACGAGCTCAACGTTTGCCGTGCGAGTGATTACCTCTGGGGCTAGCGATGAACCACCCATTCCGCAGAGCACAAAGCGACTTACCCCCTTTGCCAGAAAATACTCGCGAAGAGAGAGGATCTCAGCAACAAGTGGTTGCGAATCTGTTGCCGAATTTACCCATCCGAGACGAATTGAAGACTCGGCCTCGGCGTCTTTGCCCCAGAGCGTGAAGTCCTTAGCGGCTATTCGACTTGCTACCTTGTCTGCTACAAGTGTCGAGATGTTGCTAGCCACGGCAGCCGCGGCAGAACCTCCAACTACAACTTTGAGAGAAGACATCTGTTCCTTACTTGGTTGCTTCGAGCGCCGAAGTTACTGAGTCAAGAAGTTCGTTCCAAGAGACCACGAACTTATCAACACCCTCGCGTTCAAGCTGTTCCGTCACATCGTCATAGTCGACTCCAACCGCAGCAACCGCCAAAAGAATCATGTTTGATTCTTCGTAGCGGTTGGTGATCGAGTCAGCTGGAACAACACCGTGATCGAATACGGCTTCCATGGTCTTCTCTGGCATGGTGTTGACCAACTGCTTGGCCACAAGCTCGGTTACATAGAGGGTGTCAAGTAGCGCAGGGTCTTTTACGCCGGTAGAGGCCATCAGCGGTCGCTGCACGTTTGCTCCAGCTTGCGCGAGTTCTAACCATTCGGTCTTCGCAAACTCTTGCTCGAAGACCTGGTAGGCGAGTCTCGCGTTAGCCAGAGCAGCCTTGTTCATGAGCGATCTAGCATCTGCTGTGCCAACTGCTTCGAGACGTTTATTGATTTCTAGATCAACGCGTGAGACAAAGAATGAGGCAACCGAGTGAATCTTCGAAACGTCGTGACCATTCGCCTTGGCCTGGGCGATTCCGGCGATGTAGGCCGCAATACCTTCGCGGTAGCGCTGAAGGGAGAAAATAAGTGTCACATTTACGCTGATGCCCGATGCAATGACTTCGGTTATTGCTGCAAGCCCTGCCCTAGTTGCCGGAATCTTGATCATCAAGTTCTCGCGATTCACCTTTGCAAACAACTGCTTTGCCTGCGCGACCGTGCCCGCGGTGTCATTAGCGAGATCGGGTTCAACCTCGATTGACACGCGACCATCAAAACCATTGGTGTCGCGGTAGACAGCGGCGAACACATCGCAAGCCTCGGCGACATCCTGAGTGGTTATCTCAAAGACAGCCTTAGCGGCATCTGCACCGTCAGCGGCCAAACTTGCAACCTGCTCGCCATAGCCTTCGCCCTTAGACAGCGCGCCGGCAAAAATGGTCGGGTTAGTTGTCACACCACTAACCGAACGCGTGCCAATCAACTCTGCGAGTTGACCGCTGCGAATGCGCGTGCGTGACAGATCGTCGAGCCAAATGCTCACGCCGTTAGCAGCGAGTTGAGCCAGGGGACTGTTCATTTGAAACCTTGCTTTCTGGGATTACTTATTTGCGGCTGAAATTGATTCGCGTGCCTTGGCAACGACCGCGTCTGCCGTCATGCCGAACTCTCTAAACAGCGTCTTGTAATCGGCAGACGCACCGAAGTGTTCAATTGACACGGATAGGCCGAACGGGCCGACGTACTTGCTCCATCCGAGACTCAAACCGGCCTCGACAGAAACTCGAGCCTGAACCGACTTTGGCAACACGCTCTCGCGATAAGCCGCCGGCTGCTCGTCGAACCACTCGAGACATGGAGCCGAAACCACACGCGTCGCGATGCCTTCGGCTTCGAGCTTTTCGCGTGCGGCGACAGCAAGCTGAAGCTCTGAGCCGGTGGCTATCAAGATCAACTCTGGTGTGCCATTGGCTGCATCGACGAGCGTGTATGCGCCCTTTGCTGTGTTTTCAGCACCGGCAAAAACAGCACCTGTTGCATCGGCAACACCGCGTGCGAAGACCGGAATGTTCTGGCGAGTTAGGGCAATGCCAGCCGGACCTTCGCGTCGCTCGAGAATTGTCTTCCAGGCATACGCGGTCTCGTTGGCATCACCAGGTCTGACAATGTCGAGCTGTGGAATAGCGCGCAGGGTAGCCAACTGTTCGATTGGCTGGTGCGTCGGGCCGTCTTCGCCGAGCGCAACAGAGGCG
>CAZDKF010000097.1:0-4840 GCA_964505955.1 uncultured Rhodoluna sp.
AGTGATGCGGAAGTCGGTTGGAGTGTTCTTGGTTACCGCGAAGGTACCGAACGTTGTGTTGCGAATGAGCTTCGGGCTGTTGTCGTAATAGGTGAAGCCCATGCCCGTAAGCGCAGCAACGTTGGCGTTGTATGCGGTGTTTCCGTCGTTAGTCGAGCTGTTTAGAGATGTGATCTCACCAGCCGAGTGAACGATTACTGTTGATCGAGTTACTGCGCCCGCTGGTGCCATTGCTACAGTCGAAAGACCTGCAACGGTTAGAGCAGAGGCAGAAATCATGCCAACAGTTCGCAAAAAGCGATTTGTTTTCATATTGTGTTTCTCCTTGTTGTTTCGGATCTGCTGCCGCTTACCCAGGGCTCTAGAACCCGTAACAAGGAGTGCGTGGCAGCAAAGCCTTGGGTAACTAAAGACTAGGCGAAAACTCTGGGTGAACAAAAGGAAAAGTCCAAGAATTACCCTGCTTTACATTTCCGTTACAAATGACCGATAAGGCCCGGCTGGTAGCCTGAAACCATGCCTGCTTCTGCCCCGACACTTGTTTATGACGGCGATTGCGGCTTTTGCAAGCGCTCGCTGGCCTGGGGGCAGCGCAACCTAACAGCTTTTCCTAGAGCCATTCCATCTCAGTCAGTCGAAGCCAAGCATGCGGGGCTCACCCAAGCTCAGCTTGACGAGTCGATTTGGATCATCGGAATCGAGAAGCCACTGCCGGCCGCAGAGGCTGCCGCTTTCATTTTGAAACTTCAACCAAACCTGCTTTGGCGTGCACTGGGCTTGCTGATGTCGATTTGGCCTATCTCGAGGATTGCGAGAGCTGTCTACTTTTGGGTGGCCCGAAATCGAGGTCGACTCTAGTGGCAGAACTATTTGCGATTGGTTTCTTTGCCGGACTCGCTCTCGCGATTCCAGTTGGACCGATGGCCATCATGCTCATCAACACGACACTTGATAAAGGATGGCGCCACGGCGTCGCGGGTGCAAGTGCGATGGCAACGGTTGATTTTCTGTATGCGCTTACAGTTTTTCTGCTCGGAAGTGCGATCACGTCTTTCTTCGCTGACTGGGGTCAACTGCTCAGTCAAATCGGTGCGCTCATTCTGCTGGCTCTCGGCGTCATCATGCTTGTTCAAAACATCGACCTGATTCGCTCTAAGACCACAGAAATTTCAGAAGGCAAGTCTGGAAAGACTGCGCTCAAGACCTTCGGCCTTTTCACCTTGGCAACCGCAGTGAATCCGCCAACCGCTCTCTTCTTCTTAGGAATTGCACCGAGCGTTGCTGAGTATGCAAGTTCGAACATTTTGATTAACGCATTCACCTTTGCAATCGGTGTCTTTGTTGGTTCGGCACTCTGGCAACAGGTTCTGGCGATTACAGGAAACACTTTGCGAAAGTTCGCACAGAGAAAAGTTCGTATCTTCTTTGGTCTCATCGGTGGGGTGCTAATCGTGGTGCTAGCTCTTGCACTGCTGACTAGGGCAACGACCTGATGTCAAAAAACTTTATTCGATTCGAAATCGGTTTAGTTCTGCTGCTGAGCCTCGGCACCTCTGCCGTTTATTCGCTACTCAGGTTTGCCGAAGCTCTGCTTTCGCCGAAGGGTATCGGTGGCACGCGCACAGACCTAAACCCATCGCAAGCGCGAGCCGAGTTCTTCGACTTTAGTTACCAACTGATTGGAATTCTCTTTGCGGTTGCTCCGGCAATCTTGGTTCTCTACCTGCTGCGACGCGAAAGCGAAAAAGCGTTCGACGAAATCGGCATCTGGCCAATTTCTCGCAGCAGGGATCTGCTTCGCGGCCTAGCACTAGCCGCCGTGATCGGTATTCCCGGCCTTGCCCTATACGCAAGTGCGCGAGCGCTTGGGCTCGCAGCTCAGGTTGTGCCGGCCGATTTGTCGGGCTACTGGTGGACGGTGCCGATGCTGTTGCTATCGGCAGCGCGAGCTGCCATCCAAGAAGAAGTGATTATGGTGGCTTACCTGTATAAGAGGTTTGACCAACTGGGGCTGAAGTTTGCCCACCAGCAGTTGATTAGCGCAACCATTCGTGCGCTGTACCACTCATACCAGGGCTTTGCGGGCATCGTCGGCAACTTTGTTATGGGGCTGATCTTCGGCTGGGCCTACCGCAAGTGGGGTCGGGTGATGCCGCTGATTCTTGCCCATTTCATCTTGGATGCGGTGAGCTTCGTGGGCTACGCGCTTTTGGCGAAACAATTGGCGAGTCTTAGCGGCATCTTCTAAAGTGGCTCTCGCTCTCTGCTAGATTGGGCGAACAGCAAACGCTGTAGTTCTAGTTTGACCTCAGGGGAAATCGGTGAAAATCCGATGCTGACCCGCAGCCGTAAGTCTCTATAGACGTGAGTCGTTATAGACAAGTCGGAATGCCTGAGTGAAAACGAAGACTCCAAAAAACCGTCGAGGAATACGGGTGGAGTCGAACAGCCCTATTCGGGCGTTCGCCTTCGCGCTCAGTTCTCGCTAACGCGAAAGGTTTCAAATGTTTGAAACTAAAACTGGGTTGCGCATAATCGCAACACTAATCACAATCACAGCGGTCGCCCTGTCGACCAGCGTTCTGCCGGCTTCGGCAGACGTGAAAGAGGCAAACACTGTTCGCTTCATTGCTAGCAAGTTTGTCGACAAGAAATATGTTGAGGGCTTCACCCCCGGCCGACCAGACTTCGGTTTCACAATCGAGTCTTTGCTGCAACTTCGGGCAGCCGGGCAAACAGCCAAGAGCTTCAAGCCCGCAGTTGACTTCAACCTGCGCTCAGCAGCAAACGCGGGCATCAACACCAAGGTTGGCAGCCTCTATGTCGACCAAAAGTTTCAGACCGGCCGTGGCGGCATGTTCTTGGTTGCAAGCAAAGCGTTTGCCCTACCAAAGTCGACCCTGCGCACCAAGGTGTTGAATTCTGTAAAGGCTTCGGTCAACAATTCAGGCGAGATCGCAGATGCCTATGGCAACACCTTCATATATGGTTGGACGATTCTTGGTCTAACTGCCTCGGGCGAAACCAAGCTTGCAGGTTTGGTTGCCACCAAGTTGGCCACTCTGGCCAGAGCCGATGGTGGCTTCGGCACTGATCTAACCGCCGACACTTTGGCGAGCAGCGCAGACGCAACCGGCATGGCGCTCATGGCGTTCGCATCGGTAAATAGAAGTAAAGCCGCAGTCACCACCAAGGCAGCAAACTGGCTAACCAAGACCGCAATGGTCACCGACCACTTTGTGGCCTGGGGTGAAGTCGACGTGAACGGCACGGCATACGCTGCCATGGGACTCTCCGCGATCGGCCAAAGAAACAACGCGATTCAGAAATGGATGATTTCACGCGTAGCACCAACCGGCGGCTTGATCTCGGCCTACTCGGGTGGCAAGGCCGACATCTTCGCCTCTGCCCAGGGATACCTAGCCCTGATTGGCTCGAACTACGTAGCACTCATCAAGTAGTAACAAAATGAGAATCTCGCTTCGAATGGTGCTGATAGCGCTGGTGGCCTTTGTTGCCATCGGCGGGTTCATCAGCACCATTCCTAGCGAACCCAAGGCAACTCCCCTAGCTCAGAACGTTCGCAGCGGACAGTGCGAGTCTGGTGCCGGAGTTTCTCTTGTCATCGATTTCGGCACATCCAGCAATAGAGAAGTCAAAGAACTCTGCGTCACCGAATTCGAATCAACTGGATGGGACTTGTTCGCTGCCGCAGCTGTTTCAGCTGAAGGCACGAGCGAGTATCCGAAGGGTTTCGTTTGCAGACTCGAGGGCTGGCCAACGGCCGAGGCTCAGCCCTGCACCAAAACGCCAACTGCCGCACAGGGCTCGTGGGCATACTTCATCGCCGATGCTGGCAGCCAAGAGTGGCAATACAGCGGGCAGGGTGCAGCCATGAGAAAACCCCAATGCGGTGCAGTCGATGCCTGGCGTTTTGTTGAGCCTGGCGAAAATGTTCTGCAAAGCAAGCCGCGCGTTGAGCCGTCTTCGTTTGTGTGCAACTAGTGATTAAGAAACAATGATTCAGAAGGTTGCTAGCAAGATTCACCCATCGACCTGGTGGGTGATCTCGCTTGCTCTCGCCGTGATTGCCGGCTCGGCTACCAGCATCGTGCAGACCCTCTCGGTTGCAGCGCTCTCGGTGTTGATGATTCTTGTCTTTCGTGAAAACGCGCTTTGGGCTAGGTCACTCAAGTTCTACTTGATTCTTGCGCTTGCTGTAATTGTGATTCGAGTTGTGTTTCGAATCGTCTTCTCATTCAGCCAAGAGACCGATGGTGTATTGCTTGAACTACCGCGCTTCGAACTAGACTTTGGTCTTGGCGCAATTGGCCTTCTCGGTAATGTCTCAGTGCCAGCCATGTTGGGAGCGCTTCTCGACGGAAGTCGCTTGGCCGCAATCATATTGGCAATAGCCGTCGCAAACACCCTCGCGAATCCACGCAAGCTTTTAAAGTCTGCGCCCGGCGCTCTCTATGAAATAGCAACGAGCGTTTCGGTGGCCATAAACCTTGCGCCACAATTAATCGAGAGTTTCGTGCGAGTCAGGCGAGCGCGAGGGCTGCGTGGCAAGGGACGCAAGTCTTCTACGCTGAACGGCCTGTTGATTCCGGTGCTCGAAGACACTCTTGATCGATCACTGCTACTGGCAGCCAGCATGGATGCGCGCGGCTTCGGGCGCAAGTCGACTCAGAGCAAGGGCGAGCTCTTGCTGGCTCGCGTGCTCGGGTTGCAGTCGCTGCTGGCAATAACCATGGGAGTGTTCGTTCTTTTGAGCGGGTTCTCGGCACCAGCCGCACTGACACTTTTGGCGATTGGCACTGTCACATCTGTGATTAGC
>CAZDKF010000098.1:0-3694 GCA_964505955.1 uncultured Rhodoluna sp.
CTCATCGCCAAGGCCAACCTCACCGATAGTACAACCGTGATTCCAACCTTCGAGGAGCCAAAGCCGAAGCAACCGATTGTTTGGCCTTGGATAGCGGTTATCGGCTTGATTCTGATCTCGGGAATAACTGTCGTGGCAGCCATGGTCATCGGTGCCGTGCAACGCGAACCCGAACCCACCTTCACCCCGATCACTCCGAGCGCTTCGCCGACACCGAGCGCTTCGACAACCTCGGCAAATGTCTTCGTTTTCACATCTGATGTTGTTGGGCTACCGCTTGCCGAAGTCACGGCCAAACTCGAAGCTCTCGGCTTGTTTGTCGAGGCGGTTGCGGGTGAAACGGTAGACCCGCTTGATCCGAAAGTTAACACCGTCTATGACGCAGCGCCACTCGGTTCGCTGCCGCCAGCAACAACTGTGCGTTTGCTCTACTACGCGCCCTCCTCTGAGCCAACTCCCAGCCCGACGCAAACCCAATAAGTAAACTAAAACGGAATGACTGGGAGAGATTTTGTCTGAGCAAAAGCGACTGATTGCCAACCGATATGAACTCGGCAATCTAATCGGGCGCGGCGGCATGGCCGACGTTTACGAGGGCATCGACACGCGACTCGGCCGAACCGTTGCAATCAAACTACTCAAGAGCGACCTAGCTAACGACCCGAGTTTCGAGGATCGATTTCGCCAAGAGGCGCAGGCCTCGGCTCGAATGGCTCATCCAACAATTGTTCGCGTTTACGATGCCGGCGAAGATATCGAACTCGACTCACGAGGCAATCCGGTAAAGCATCCGTTTATCGTCATGGAATATGTTCGCGGAAAATTGTTGCGAGACATCTTGCACGAACGACGTCTTTCAATCGAAGAGGCAGTCAACTATGCGAGTGGTGTTCTCACAGCGCTAGAGTTTTCGCACAAGGCCGGCGTAATTCACCGCGACATCAAATCTGCCAACATCATGATCACTGAAAACGATCAGGTGAAAGTCATGGATTTCGGTATCGCTCGCGCAATCTCTGATTCGTCAGCAACCATGGCAAACACCATTGGCATCATGGGCACCGCGCAATACTTTTCGCCAGAGCAAGCGAAGGGCGAGAACGTCGACGCCCGAACAGACCTCTACTCAACCGGGGTTTTGCTTTACGAGATGCTTGCCGGCCGAGCTCCGTTCAAGGGAGAGTCTGCGGTTTCGATTGCATACCAGCACGTTAGCGAAGCACCCGAAGCACCTTCGACCCACAACAACCTGATTACCGCTGAGCTCGACCAGGTGGTTCTGCACGCTCTGGCCAAAGACCGAAACGATCGCTATCCAAGTGCCGAGGAGTTTCGAGATCACCTGATTGCTGCCGCTAACGGCTCTCCGCTAACGCTCTCTATCCCTGTAATTCAGCCTGCGGAGGCGGCACCGGCCGAGACACCGGCGAGCGAGATGCCCCAGCCTGCTGCAACCGAACAGACTTCGAGCCTCGATGACTTTGAGGCTTTGCTGACCGCACCCGACACTTCTGCCACCTCAGTGCTGCCAACCCATCCGGTTGAAAAAGAGACAACTGTGATTGTGCCCGTCGAGGTTCAGCCGACCGATGACATCAGCCTGCCAACCACTAATCCGTTCGCGTCGCTCGGCGTTGACATTAATGCGCCAGAAACGGCGCCAACATCGATTTCGAAGTCGGGTCGCCCATCGGCAGGTTTGCTCTGGGGAGTCGGCAGCGGTCTGACCGTTGTGCTGGTTGGACTATTGGTCTGGTTGGTTTCTTTCGGTGCCAACTTCAACTTCAACATCACGCCGGGCCAGAGCGGCATCGCGGTTGCAGATGTGGTTGGCAAGAGCTACACAGAGGCTTACGCAACTCTTACGAACTCGAAGCTATTGGTTGTCAAGGTTTTTGAAACTAATGATGCTGCGCCGCTAGATCAGGTTCTTCGCTCCGACCCTGCCGCAGGCACGCGCGTTCCAGAGAACACCAGCATCACGCTCTATGTTTCATCTGGTGCGCAATTGATTTTGGTTCCGAGTTTGCTTGGCATGACAGAGGAACAGGCCAAGGTTGCGCTCACAAACGCAAAGCTAAACATCGGCACAATTACTCAAGCAAACTCTGCTTCGGCCCTTCTCGGTCAGATAACCGCAACCGACCCACTTGCCAATTCTCAAGTGACTCCGGGAACGCTGGTGAACCTTGTGATCTCAAACGGAAAAGTTTTGGTGCCAGACGTTCGTAACCTTTCGATTGATGATGCGAGATCTCTGCTAACCGCACCAGACGTTTCACTAACGGTGTCGATAACAACCAAGACAACGTGCACGGGTACACAGGGAACAATCGTGGTTGATCAGTCGATTCCTGCCGGATTAACAAACCAGATGTCTGCGATTATCTTGTATGTCGGTTGCAACAACTAAAGCTGTTGCTTAGAACTTAACCATCGGGCTGAGTGACTTTGCGCGCTCTGCCGCACCCTTCAAGCCAACACTCTCGAGCCAGTTGCCAAGCATCTGATAACCGCTCTCGGTAAGCACGCTCTCGGGGTGAAACTGCACTCCATAGATCGGCTTGGTTTTGTGTTGAACGGCCATAATGATGCCGCCCGCAGTGCGCGCAGTAACCACCAAATCCTCTGGAACCGTGTCGTCGACTATCGCCAGTGAGTGATAACGAGTGGCTCGAAAGCCGTCGGCTACATCGGCGAAAACGAGGGAGCCGTCGTGGTGAACCTGCGAGGTTTTGCCGTGCATCAACTCTTCTGCGCTAGAAACAGTTGCCCCCATGGCCTCTGCGATGGCCTGGTGACCGAGGCACACCCCGAAAACCGACTGCCCAGTGGTCAGCGCTTGCTTGACGGTGGCGATGCTCAACCCAGCCTCTGCCGGGGTGCCCGGGCCTGGGCTAATCAGCACCGCGTCGAACCCATCCATGAGTTCTGGCAACTCGGCCGCAGTTACGGCGTCGTTTCTGAGCACTACCGTCGCTGCACCCAGCTGCTGCAAATAGCCGTTGAGGGTGTAGACAAAGCTGTCGTAGTTATCGAGCACCAGAATTCTTGTCATGAGAACTAAAGCCTAACTTGTAGAATTGTGGCTATGTCAGATGCAAAAGAAAAGTCAAGCAAACCCGCTCGCACCAAGAAGGCGAAAGACCCAAACGCACCAAATGCGGTTTGGTTCAAGCCGGTTATGTTCGGGTTCATGCTGCTCGGCTTCATCTGGATCATCACATACTACGTGACCGAGGCTCAGTATCCTCTAGGTGCTGCAACGCAGCCAATTGACCTTCAAAACTGGAACATTCTGATTGGCTTTGGCATTGCGATGATCGGTTTCGCAATGACCACTCGCTGGAAGTAATCGACTAGATTCCGTAGTTGTTGACCTGAAGCAAGGTCGCTGCAACAAGACCTGCAACCAAAAGCAAGACGCTTATGATTTGGCGTTGTCTCTGCTCGGGTCTGCGAGTGGCAGCATAAATCGCAGCAACAGCGGCACCGATAGCCAAACCGCCGATGTGTGCCTGCCAAGAAATGCCTGGGCTCAAGAAACTGAAAATCAAGTTGATTGCGATTAGCCCGGTGAGTTGACCGGCTCTCTCGCCAACTGAACGCAGAAGCACAAAGTATGCGCCCATCAGACCATAAATTGCCCCGGATGCGCCCACTGCCGGATTGGGCGAAAAGAGGTACGACGCCA
>CAZDKF010000098.1:3704-4780 GCA_964505955.1 uncultured Rhodoluna sp.
GACTACGGTTGATGCCGGGTCGCCAAATACCAAAACCGCAACCGAACCACCGAATGCTGCAACGAGGTAGAGAGCAAGAAAGCGAGCCCTACCGAGCATCGGCTCGAGCACCTGACCAAAGATGTAAAGCGTGAACATGTTGAACAGCAAGTGCAGCCAACTGCCGTGCAAGAAAGCCGCCGTGAGCATTTGCCAGGGTGCGATTGTTGTCGCCAGCGGGGTGTAAGAGAAGTAAACCTCTACCGTCTGGCCAATCGGCGAAAGTTGCAGAAACCAGACCGCGATGCTGATCGCCATGAGTGCGATCGTGAGTCGCGGTCTGTCACCGAGTTGAGTGCGAGAACGCTGGCGGCTCAGCTTTTCAGGTGTGCCGCCGGCGTCATCTGGGCATAGAAAACCCACGGCCGATTCAACCTGGCACGCTGGGCAAATCAACTGCTCGCAGCGCTGGCAACGAACGTATGCCTCGCGGTCAGGATGTCGGTAGCAGGTCATGAATTGTTTTTATTCGAAGCTGATTGATTCGATTGCGACGTCTTCGTGTGGCTTGTCGTTGTGATCGGTGGCAACACTTGCAATCTTGTCGACTACCTTGCGCGATTCTTCGTCGGCAACCTTACCAAAAACGGTGTGCTTTCCGTGTAGATACTGAGTCGGTGCAACGGTGATGAAGAACTGCGAACCGTTGGTGCCCGAGCCGTCGAATTTCTTGCCGGCATTCGCCATGGCAAGCATGTACGGCTCGTTGAAGTTGCGGTCTGGGTGTGGCTCGTCGTCGAAGTCGTAGCCTGGGCCGCCGCGGCCGGTGCCGGTTGGGTCTCCGCCCTGAATCATGAAGCCCGCGATGATGCGGTGAAAGATTACGCCGTTGTAGAAAGGCTTGCCGGTCTTTTCTCCGCTAGCTAGGTCAACGAAGTTTTTGACGGTAACAGGCGCTTCGTTGCCAAACAAGTTGATCTTGATTGCGCCGTGGTTGGTGTGAATGGTTGCGATTTGTGTATGAGTCATGGCTCTATTCTCGCAGTTCTCAGTCGTGGAATTCGGCCGTATTCAGTTCGGGAGTTCGACGGTTGAAC
>CAZDKF010000099.1:0-4723 GCA_964505955.1 uncultured Rhodoluna sp.
CATTCAGACCAACCCACAACATGGCTGTAAACCTCATCGAGGCCTTTGGGCGAAACAGGGCGCGAGAAGTTCTCGAACTGTCGTTCGCACAGTTTCAAGCTGACCGGTCTGTAGTTGGGCTTGCCAAGGGGTTGCGTGAGAAACAGGTTTCTGTCGACGGCTACGCAAAATCGATGACCTGCCACCTCGGCGACGTCATGAGCTACTCATCCATGCGTCGAGAGATTAGCGACATCGAACGCGAACTCGCTTCGAATAGAACCAGAGCCGAACGCGGCAAAGACATTAGAGCATCAAAGAGTCGCAACGAAAAAGAGCGTCACATGCAAAAGCTCAAGACAGACATAAAGCATCACGCCTGTCACAGTTGCAACGAGCGCGAGGCACACGCGCGTTGGGCCGAGCGGTATTTCAAACTTAAGCGCGAACTCGACTCAGCACTGTTGCAAATCGAGGGGCGAACCAACCAGGTTGCAAGAACCTTCGACAAACTCTGCGAACTGCTTGCCGATCTCGAATACATCGAGTTAGAAGGCGACGACGCCACCGTGCTCGATAGCGGCAAGACTCTCGCTCGTATCTACGGCGAGCGTGATCTGTTGATTTCTGAATGTCTTAGGCATTCCATCTGGAAGGGCATGGATGCGCCCGCGCTGGCCGCAATGGCAGCTGCACTGGTTTACGAGGCGAGACGCGACGAAGAGTTCGAGAGCAGAATGCCGAAAGGAAACTTCGTCGACTACGCCGAGAAGACCGTCGACATGTGGTGGCAACTCGAGTCACTTTCGAAGAAGTACAAACTGCCGCAAACCGAGCCGCTCGACTTTGCAATTAGTTTCGCGTTCTACCGGTGGGCGTCAGGCGCACGGCTCGACACGGTGCTAGACCTAGCCGACCTGTTGGCCGGTGACTTTATTCGATGGTCGAAACAGGTTATCGATCTGCTCGATCAGATTGCGCAAACCGAAGACAAAGCGCTTGCAGAAACCGCTAAGAATGCCGTTGATGCCGTGAAGCGCGGCATAGTCGCTTACAGCTACTACGGATAGCAAATAGGCTTTCAGCGTGAAGAACTCGAAGATGCGCCTGCTATCGGCAGTTATCTTCGCAGTCGCCGGCGGACTGCTCTCATCGCTGGCCTACCCGGCTAATGCCATCTGGGTTGCAATCATCCCGTCTGTCGCTCTGATTCTCTATGCGATTTCGATAGTCAAGCCTGCGCAATCGCTGCTGGTTGGCTTCTTTGCGGGCGTGGCGTTCTATGCCTCACAGATTCCATGGATGACCGTATATCTTGGCCCAGTGCCTTGGCTCGCTCTTTCGGTTCTCGAGGGTCTGATTTTTGCACTCGGCAGTCTCGCGATCGCTCTGGCACTGAAAGCCGCGAAGAACTGGCGAACCACTTTTTTCTCAAGCGTGAATCTAGCCTTAGTTGTTGCATCGCTCTGGACTGCTCGCGAATGGGTCGCGATGACTTTTCCGTACGGCGGTTTTCCATGGTCTCGAGTGGCTCTGTCACAGTCGAACTCTCCGCGAGCACCCTGGGTTTTCTGGGGTGGCGGCTCGCGGCTGACCTTTGTGCTCGTGTTCGCTGCTGTGCTGGTTCTTTTTGCACCGCGTGACTTTTTGGTTCGAAACTGGCGCAAGTCGGCAAGCGCTGCCGCTCTACTTCTTGTTTTTGTCGTGCCAACAATAACCCCGCTCGACAATAGGGCAGAGGCCGGAACACTCGACATTGCAGCCGTGCAGGGTAACGCCAAGGCCGGCTTGCTCGTTTACGAACCACTCGGCACGATTTTGCAAAACCACCTAGATGCCAGTGCGCCGCTGCTCGCAGATGAAAACCGCCCCGACCTTGTGGTTTGGCCAGAAAATGCGGCAGACAAAAATCCACAGGTTTACGAGGATGCCGATAAGGCAATAGCTTCGCTAACTGACCAACTTGAAGCACCACTTATTTTTGGCACGATAACCGAGCGCGATGGTGAGATTTTCAACTCCACGATTCTTTGGCTGCCAAAGACCGGCGAAGCAGATATCTACGATAAAAAGCGTCCGGTTGCATTCGGTGAATTTGTTCCCGATCGCGCGTTTTGGCGCATGTTTGCGCCCGACCTAATCGATCTGATTCCGCGCGGTTACTCTTTTGGCACCAGAGATGGAATTCACACTGTTCGCAATGAAAAGGTCGGAGTGATGATTTGCTTCGAAGTTGCAATCGACGACATCTCTCGAGACCTCGTGGCTCAGGGTGCGAAAATTCTGATTTCACCGACAAATAACGCCGACTTTGGAAGAACCAACCAGTCGGAACAGCAATTGGCGATTGCACGCCTGCGGGCCATCGAAACCGGGCGAGCGTTCGTTAATATCAGCACGGTTGGCACCTCGGCCATGATTTTGCCCGACGGAAAAATAGTAGAGCAGCTCGACACCTACACCGCAGATGTCATGCGACAAGAACTTCCGCTTCGCACCTCGCTAACACCTGCGATGATGTTTGGTGCAACGCTCGAGCTGGCCAACAACTTTGCCGCTCTCGGCATGCTGATTTTCTTTTTCGTCAGTTCGATTCGTAACCGGCGGGGGAGTCGATGATCGAGACCCTGGTGATTATGCCGACCTATAACGAAGTTTTGAATGTTCAGCGCTCGATAGAGCAACTCTTCAAGCACAACCCCGATGTGCACCTGCTGGTGGTTGACGACAACAGCCCAGACGGCACTGCCGCCGAAGTCGAAAAGCTAATGCCGAGTTATGAAAAGAGACTTTTTCTGCTCAAGCGGGCTGGCAAAGAAGGGCTAGGTCCGGCTTATCTCGCCGGATTTGCATGGGCGTTTGAACGCGATTACCAGCGCATCGCAGAAATGGACGCCGATGGAAGTCATCGCGCTTCTGACCTTGGCGCACTGCTCAGCCAAAACTCTGATCTCGTGATTGGCTCGCGTTGGGCCAGCGGCGGTTCTGTTGTCAATTGGCCGCTGTCGCGAGTTTTGATTTCAAAAATCGGAAACCTCTACACTCGCTTGGTTCTCGGCACAAAGGTTCGCGACATGACCGCGGGATTCAGGGTTTACCGCACCAGTCTTCTCAAGCGATTACCGCTAGACAAAATTGCTTCGCAGGGATATTCGTTTCAAGTTGAGATGGCCTATCGAAGCATTCGACTAAACGCCACCGTGATTGAAGTTCCGATTACCTTTATCGAACGAGAGCACGGTGTGTCAAAAATGAGCTTGCCAATAGTTTTTGAAGCACTTTGGTTGGTAACCAAGTGGGGACTGGCTCGAATCTTTCGAGCGAAATCCTAGATCTCGGCTTTGCCAAGCGAGCGACGGGCCTTGATGTATGCGAGGCGCTCTTTCAAAATCTCCTCGAGTTCTTCTGTTGAACGTCGCTCGAGGAGCATTTCGTAGTGGCTTCTGCCTGGACGTGAACTGATTATGTCCAGAGCGACATGCTTGCCATCGGTTACCAGAGCCGCGAGGTGCGAACACTGACGGCACTGCCAAGTCTCAGGAAGTTCGGCTTCGGCTGCAAAGACAATTTCGGTTACGTGATCGTCTCCGCAAATGAAAGTGTGTTTGCTGCGTTCGGCCAAGTTGACGCCGGTTTCGCTTTCGAGACTCTGAGACCCGAGTCTCATGCCGCGCATGGTTTGCTCTGACATTTTTCCTCCTGGAGTTGGTCATTTTGTGACCGGACTGATTAAAACCCCAGGGTTGCGCGCTTTATTCCGCGAGCGCGGCAATCATCAAATCGATTCGATCGCTCACGACGCCGTTTGCTCCGCGAGCGCGGAGCTTCTTGGCAACCTCCGGGTCGTTAATGGTCCAGTAGTGAATTTCAACGTCGAAACTCCTTACCGCGGCGATGAACCTCTCACTGTCAAATCGAAGCGGGCCGCGTGAGGTGGGTATCTGTAGGGCATCTAACCCCTTGAGTGTTCGCCCTAACAGGGTTCTTGAACCCAGCTTGTAAGCAAGCCAGGTTTTGAGCAGCCTAGATGCTGATCCCGAGGTCGCAATTCCTGGCAACAGCGCCACAGTCGCCGACCGACGGCTCTCACTGAAACTAGAGATCAACACTCGGTCTTGGGCGTTCTGGCTGAGCACGACCTGCGCTGTGCCTTCAGCGGCATCGAGCGACTTTATGTCGATGTTTACGCGTGCTGAGCCGAATTGGCTCAACAGTTGCTCGAGAGACATTAGCTTGCCGCCGTTACGCAGCCGTATGGCCTCTAGCGTCGCCCAGTCGAGCTCTGCGACCTTCTCGGGCCTGCCGGCTATGCGAGCCAAATCGGCGTCATGGCAGACCACAACGACGCCATCTCGGCTAGCGCGAACATCGACCTCTAGATAGGTAGCGCCAACCTGAAGCGCTCTGGCAAAAGCCAGTTGAGTGTTTTCGTCAATCGGCTGCGAATTCTCGCCGAAGGTCAAGCCTCTGTGGGCGAGAAATCTAAATGAGGCGGGGGAGAGGTAGGGCTTGGCCACGACGTTCTCCCATCTGAATTAGCAGGTCTAGGCTAGGGTAATGCTCCGCTCGATGACTCGCCTAATGTTTGGGCTTTTCATCTACGGTTTAGCGCTGGCCATGGTAATCAAGGCCGAGATCGGGGTTCCACCCTGGGATGTCTTCGCGCAGGGCATTTCGAAGACCTTTGGCACGACATACGGCCAGGCCAGCATCGTCGTCTCGCTCATCGTGCTGATGGCCTGGA
>CAZDKF010000100.1:0-4030 GCA_964505955.1 uncultured Rhodoluna sp.
TTCTTTGAAGACAAAGGACCATCACAATGACCAAGCGACCTCGACGAAATCATGCGTATCGAGAAAGAGAGTTTTCAGAGTGACGCGTGGTCGGTGCAGAACATGCACGACGAAATAGTCGGTGCCGAAAAGTTCTATGTGGTTGCCCACTCAACCGAAGACGAAAAGACTCTCATCGGTTATGCCGGTTTAGCAAAGTCTGTTGCTACCTCTCAAGGTGACGTTCAAACTATCGCGGTAAGCAACGAGCATCGCTCAAAGGGGCTCGGTCGAGAGCTGATGAATCGACTTATCGCAGAGTGTCGTCGAGTGAAAATCAGCGAAGTGTTTCTCGAGGTGCGCGCTGACAATCTGATTGCGCAAGAGCTATATGTGAAACTCGGATTCGAGCAAATCGATTTGCGCAAGCGCTACTACAAACCAGACAACGTCGACGCCATCGTGATGCGATTGACTCTCGAAGCGCAAAGCAACCTCGAGCCAATTGTGCTCGGCATCGAATCGAGTTGCGACGAGACCGGCATCGGAATCGTGCGCGGCAACACCTTGCTTGCGAACGTGATCTCTTCTTCTATGGCGATGCACGTGCGCTTCGGCGGAGTAGTTCCGGAGGTCGCCGCCCGAGCCCACCTCGAAGCGCTAAAGCCAACTCTCGACGAGGCTCTTGCGAAGGCCAAGGTTTCGCTAAACGAAATCGATGCGATTGCGGTTGCCAACGGCCCGGGTCTCGCCGGTGCGCTGATGGTTGGCATCGCCGCCGCGAAGGCACTCGCGGTTTCTCTAGACAAGCCGATCTATGCCGTCAACCACCTGGTTGGGCACGTTGGCGTTGACGTGCTCGAGCGCGGGCAGGTTGAGACCCCGACAATCGCGCTGCTGGTTAGCGGTGGGCACACATCCCTGCTGCTGGTTCGCGACCTGATTGACGATGTCGAACTGCTCGGCGAGACCATCGACGACGCCGCCGGCGAGGCCTTCGACAAGGTGGCTCGCGTTCTCGGGCTCAACTACCCTGGCGGACCTGAGATCGATAGGGCTGCAGAAGGCGGCGACCCGCAGGCCATCAGGTTTCCGCGCGCGCTAACCCTGCCAAAAGACATGGATAAGCACCGCTACGACTTCTCGTTTAGCGGCTTGAAGACGGCCGTTGCTCGTCACGTCGAGGTGGCTCAGGCTAGGCTCGAGGCCGGCGAAGAGGTTGACTTCAACGTCGCCGACGTGGCTGCCAGCTTCAGAGAGGCGGTAGTCGATGTTTTGGTTGGCAAGGCGGTCAAGGCTTGCCTAGAGCACAATGTGCCGAGACTACTTTTGGGTGGCGGTGTGGTTGCAAATAGAAGACTTCGCGAAGTCGCTAAGCAACGTTGCGATGAAAACAACATTGAGCTTCGAATTCCTGCGTTATCGCTCTGCACAGACAACGGAGCCATGATCGCGGCCCTCGGCGCACAGTTGATTATGGCGAATCGCGCCCCCTCGAGTCTCAACTTTGGGGCAGACTCAACTCTTTCGGTTACGACCGTTCAATCTGCCTAGAACCAGGTAGCCATCTTTGGCAGCGAGAACTTCGTTGTAAAACTCAAGATTCTTTTTGATGACCGACTCGTTCAGAATTCCGGATGGCAACTCATACTTTTTGTAGACGAATCCGCGGTTGACGACAACCTGCATCAGGTAGCGCCACCGGCGAAGTCGTTTAGACCAAACCCACGCCTTGCGCTTCAAGCGCTTGAGTGCGCTTCGTCGAGCCGCTGGCTTGCCGCTCGGCTGGGCAATCGCCTCTGCAATCGGTTTGGTGAAATTCTCGAGCGCACGAATGTCGAAGTCGTGGGTCGATTGCGAGCGAATGCCGAGCGAGTTGAGCAGTCGTTCGCGTCTCAGAGTAAGACTCATCGCCAGTCGCGAGAACGAACGATTGTTCGGCTCGAGGGTGTTGAAGTTTTTCTGCACAACCGCACGAGACGCTTCGTCAATCGAACAGAACGCGTCTAGAAAATTCATGGTGCCGAGTTGCGGCATGGCGACCACAATGACTCGGCTGAATTTCTCGCGATAGAGGTCGGCGAGTTTTGCCATGTCGAATTGCTGCTGATCTAAATACTCGAGCATTCCCCGGCGATTAGCCGAGGCCGCCAGGCTGGCCAGCTCACTCGAGACGAAGAAGTTCTGTGGCTCAACCACATGGCCTTCGGCAACCACCTGCTGGTAGACGCTTGTCAGGTAACCGCGCGGCTCACGAATTGTGAGCAGAATAGTGGCGTCTTTGCCGAAGGTAGCTAGGTTCTCGTCTCTGGCCTGCTTCCAGTTCACCGGGTTCCAGTCGACAAGACCTTCAAACGAAATAACGGCGCCTCTATTGGCCTTCACCAGTTTTGCCAACTCTGCAGTTTGCTCAGTGGTGAGCTCTGTGAGCCGCTTCAAATAGAGCAGACGCATCAGGTTCTTGGGGTTGTAGGCCGAAATCAAACCGAACTTCACGAGCTCCGGAAACACCCTTTTCTGCAAAGCGGTGGTCGCGGTCTTGCCAAGACCTATGTGAACGATGGCCATCGTTGCCTCTCTAGAAAGCTCGCTTGGGCTCAAGTATAGGCAAGAGCTCGTGTGCGATAGTTCTTGGTAGAACAAAGAGAGTTGCCTTTTGAAACAAACCATTTTGCACATCGGCCTTGAGAAGACCGGCACCACGAGCATTCAGTTTTTGCTTCGTCAAAACCGCGAGCAATTGCTCAAGTCGTCGATTTTGGTTTCGAATGGGTCAGCAAGTGGCAACAACTTTCACCTCGCGGTGGCAAGCTATGCGAAGTTTCGCTCCGACGGCCTAACCAGGCAACTTTCAATCGGCAGCGAAGCCGAATTACAAAAGTTTCGCCAGGCAACAATTCAGGCCCTGGCCGCAGAGATCAAATCAACCGCACCAGAAAAAGTGATTCTGAGCAGCGAGCACTTTCAGTCACGGCTGCTCGGCACAGAAGACATCTCTTTGCTGAAGAGCCTGCTCGAAGAAGCGGGATGCGAGAAAATCAAAGTTTTGCTCTACCTGCGAGACCCGCTAAAGATTGTAATGAGCCACCACGGCATGGCAATCAAAAAAGGCATTCACGTGACGGCCGATTTCTATCGCCCAGAACATCGAAGAATCTCGCACATAGTCGACCACAAAAAGACACTCGACAACTGGGCTGCCGTTTCTGGTGAAGACAGCATGGATGTGCGGCTGTATCCCGAGGGCCAAAGCGGCGATGTGTTGATTGCCGATTTTCTCGCGGCGGCTGGGGTTAGCCCAGACCAACTAGACCTCTCGAAGCAAGAGCTACGCAACGTGAATCTAAATGCGCTCGCCCTCGAGACATTGAACCGGGTAAACGCAAAGTCTGACCGGGTGCGGCTGTTGGCAGAAGACCGCTGGTTATTCAATCGGCTTGAAAAAGAGTTCTCCGGTCGCGGGCTTGCTCCAACGCCCGAGGTGGTCGAACTCTTTGCCGAGCACTTCGCGGCAGACCACAGGCAAATCGCCAAGCGCTGGTTTGATTCGAAGAACCCGCTCTTTGCCAGCAGTTATCGGCCTGAAGAGAAGAGCAGTGGCGAAGACCAGGAGCGGTTGGCAGAGGCCATCGACAAGCTAATTGCCCGCGCGATGCTTAGGCGCAGACTGTTGGCGTTGCCGCGCAAACTGGGCTTGCTCGGCAAGCGCTAGAAGAAGCGGTTGATCAGTTTCTCAACGCTCTGCTCGAGCGGTGCCTGACCATCGAGCACGAGCTCGGCAGACGTCGGTGCTTCGTAGTCTTGGCCAACGCCGGTGAGGTTTGGCAGTTCGCCGGCCGCAGCCTTCTTGTATAGACCCTTCGGGTCGCGCTGGGCGCAGACCTCGGCAGGTGTCTCAATGAAAACTTCGGCAAAGTCGCCTTCGGCAAACATTTCACGCGCGTGATCGCGGTCAACCTTGTATGGGCTAACCAGGGCAACCACAACCACAAGACCCGCGTCGAACATCAGCTTGGCAATCTCTGAAACTCTGCGCACATTTTCTGCGCGG
>CAZDKF010000100.1:4040-4679 GCA_964505955.1 uncultured Rhodoluna sp.
TTTAGTGAACCCGAGATCTTTATTAATGCCCAGTCGAAGGTTGTCGCCGTCGAGAACATACGAGTGAATGCCGTTTGCAAACAGCTGCTTCTCGAGAGCGTTAGCAATTGTCGATTTTCCAGAACCCGAGAGACCGGTCATCCAAATGACCTGCGGTTTCTGTGATTTTTGCTTTGCTCGAATCTCGCGGTCAATCTCAAAGTGATGTTCGGTGATGTTCGAGCTTCTGCGAAGTTGGTGCGTGACCATTCCGGCACCTACGGTTGACATGGTTGCGCGGTCAACCAAAATGAAGTTGCCCGAGTAACGATTCTTCGCGTATGAGTTGAGCGCGATGGCGGCATCCGTGGCTATTTCGATTGCAGCAATAGCGTTGGTCTTGAGGGTGCGTGCCGATTCGTGCTCGCCGGTGTTGATGTTGATCACGTGGCGAATTGCCGTGACCATGGCCGGCACAATTGTTGAGCCGTTGATCAAGAAGTAAGAACGGCTGTGAATTAGTTCGCTGTCGCCGAGCCACACGATTTCGGCGGCAAAGCGGTTGGCCGGTTCAACGTAGTTGCTTGCCAACTCGATTGCGTCACCGCGCGAGGCGTCAACGTCAGGGTCGAGCACGAGCGTCACGGCGCTCAGATCTGG
>CAZDKF010000101.1:0-4676 GCA_964505955.1 uncultured Rhodoluna sp.
CTCCGAGATCAAGAGCTCGCTCGACGTCTTCGACCTCGGTCTTGGCAGAAGCCATGATCACGGGTGTGTTTGCCAGTGCCACGAGCTCTTGAAGAATCTCGAGACCATCCTTGCCCGGCAGCATCCAGTCGAGAATTACAACGTCTGGCTTGGTGTCTTGAAAAACTCGCACAGCATCGGTGCCCGAATCGCAGGTGACAACTCTGTGGCCGGCAACTTCAAGAGTGGTCTGAGCCATTTCAAGCATTAGCTTTTCGTCTTCGACGACCAGAATTTTCCAGCTCATGTGCTGCTCCTAATACCTGTAGTGCTCAACCTTGAATGGGCCGTTCACCGGAACGCCGATGTAACGAGCCTGCTCAGAGGTCAGTTGGGTCAATTCAACACCCAAAGCGGCTAGGTGCAAACTGGCAACCTTCTCATCGAGGTGCTTAGTCAAAATGTGCACGCCGAGCTCGAAATCGTCGGTCTTGGTGAACAGCTCAATCTGCGCGAGAACCTGGTTGCTGAACGAATTGCTCATTACGAAGCTCGGATGTCCGGTTGCGTTGCCAAGGTTCATCAGCCTGCCCTCGCTGAGAATCAGCACAGAGCGACCGTTTGGCAGGCGCCACTCGTGCACCTGCGGCTTGATTTCGATCTTCTCGACGCCCTTGATTTGCGAGATTCCGGCCATGTCGACCTCGTCATCAAAGTGACCAACGTTGGCCACCACGGCGAGGTGCTTCATCTGCATCAGGTGCTCTGGGCGAATGATGTGGGTGTTTCCGGTGGCAGTGATGAAGATGTCGACGGTTTCGATAACCGACTCGAGCCTGGCAACCTGAAAGCCATCCATGGCGGCTTGCAAGGCGCAGATCGGGTCAACTTCGCTAACGATTACGCGAGCGCCCTGGCCGCGCATTGCCTCGGCCGAACCCTTGCCGACATCGCCGTAGCCGGCAACGAAAACCGTCTTGCCGCCGATGAGGACATCGGTTGCGCGGTTTAGGCCATCTGGCAGCGAGTGTCGAATGCCGTATTTGTTGTCGAACTTCGACTTGGTGACCGAGTCGTTGACGTTGATTGCCGTGAACAAAAGTTCGCCACGCTTGTGAAATTCGTAGAGACGGTGAACACCGGTTGTGGTTTCTTCGGTGACGCCCCTAATCTCTTTTGCGATTTCGGTGAAGCGGTTCGGTGAAGTCTTGAGTGAACCGCGAAGCAATTCGAGAATCACCGAATACTCTTCGCTGTCGTCGAGACCGGTTGGCGGAACCGAACCGGCAAGTTCAAACTCGCGACCCTTGTGCACCAAGAGTGTTGCGTCGCCGCCGTCGTCGAGAATCATGTTTGGGCCGATGTAGCTCTTGCCCTCGGCTGCCGCTTCGCTCGACCAATCGAAGATGCGATCAGTGCACCACCAGTATTCGGTGAGAGTCTCGCCCTTCCAGGCGAAAACCGGAGTTCCGCTTGGTGCATCAACGGTTCCGTGCTCGCCGACGACAACAGCTGCCGCGGCTTCATCCTGGGTAGAAAAAATATTGCACGAAGCCCAGCGCACCTGCGCACCGAGGGCAACCAAAGTTTCGATTAGCACCGCGGTCTGCACGGTCATGTGCAACGAGCCGGCGATGCGAGCGCCCTTGAGCGGTTGAGCAGCTGAGAACTCGGCGCGAAGAGCCATGAGGCCTGGCATCTCGTTTTCGGCGAGGCGAATCTGGTGTCGACCGGCCTCGGCTAGCGATAGGTCTTTGACTCGAAAATCGAATGTGGTTTCTTGACGGCTCATGCCGAATAGTTTAAGCCCGAATTAGCGCTAGAACTTCGTCACGGATGGCGCTCATCGTCGATTCATTTGCGGCCTCTAGGTTCAGGCGCAGCAACGGCTCGGTGTTCGAGGCTCGCACGTTGAACCACCACCAGTTGGCCTGGGCCGGCGAAGACAGGGTTATGCCGTCGAACTCCTCGACGTTGGCTCGCCCCTCGAAGGCTTCCAAGACGCGGTCTTTGGCTGCCTGAACATCGGCAACGGTCGAGTTGATCTCGCCGCTCATGAAATACGGGTTGTATTGCCGCGCGAACTCGCTCAGCGGCAGGGTCTGCGCACCGAACTCGGCTAGCACGTGCATTGCCGCCAACATTCCGTTGTCGGCTCCCCAGAAGTCTCTGAAGTAATAGTGTGCCGAGTGCTCGCCGCCGAAGATTGCGTTGGTGGCAGCCATCTGGTCTTTGATCAGCGAGTGGCCGACCTTGGTGCGAACCGCGCGAGCGCCATCTTCTTCGATGACTTCGCGAACGACGTTTGAGGTGAGCAGGTTGTGTAGCACTGTGATAGGCCTACCGGGATTGGTTGCTTTCTCGCGCGCGATTTCGCGGCGAGCAACAATTGCTGCCACTGCAGAAGGAGTTACCGAATCGCCGTTTTCATCGACAACGAAGCAGCGGTCGGCATCGCCGTCGAAAGCCAAGCCGATGTCTGCACCGTGTTCGACAACCGCACGCTGCAGGTCGACCAGGTTCTTTGGGTCGAGCGGGTTGGCTTCGTGATTCGGAAAACTTCCGTCGAGTTCGAAAAACATCTCGATAATTTCGAGCGGCAGCTTCGAAAGTCCGGCCGCGGTCGATAGCACCGCAGGAACAGTGAGCCCGCCCATTCCATTGCCGGCATCGACAACAACCTTCAGCGGTCGAATTGTGCTGAGGTCAACCAGCTCGCGCAGGTAGGTTGCGTAGCGACTTAGCACGTTGAGTTCGCGAAAGCTGCCAGGTTGTGCGACCTCTGAAATTTTATTGTCGAGATAAATCTGCGCGCGGTCGCGAATCGAGCCGAGGCCGGTGTCGATGCTTATGCCCTTGGCTCCGGCTCGCGAGAACTTGATGCCGTTATAAGAAGCCGGATTGTGCGACGCGGTAAACATGGCCGCGGGCGCGTCTAGAAAACCGCTCGCGAAATAAGATTCGTCGGTTGAGCAGAGACCAATCGAGACAACGTTGGCACCGCGCGCCTGAGCGCCAATTGCAAAGGCTTCGGCGAATTCGGGTGACGAGTCGCGCATATCGTGACCGACAATCACGTCTTTGCCAGCCGCATTTACCTCATCGACGAAGGCTGCCGCTAGCGCGCTAACAATCGGCGCAGTGAGTTGCGAACCAACCAGACCGCGAACGTCGTAGCTCTTGACAATTTGGTTTAGTGACATCTCTTTTTGGCTCTCGGTTGTTGAAAATTCTTGCGATTCGCGCGGAACGGTTGCGTGTCTGATCAGCTGCCATCCCTGCGGTGCCGTGAGTCGCTTGGCGTGCTTCTCGCAAAGGTCATAGGCGTGTGGTTCGTGCACCAGGGTCAGCTGGCCGAGCACCGCCGTGCGATCTTCGTGCGAATAGGTGAGGGTGGCTACGGCTTGCTGACTGCAAGTCACCTTGGAGCAGGGCCGAGTGTTCATCGGGTCAAGAATACAATGGCGCTATGAGCTCAAGCCGTGGCAACTTCAGAGACCGCCATGGCCGCGGGCTCAGAAGGCCGATTCTGGCTGGCCTTTTTCGAGTTGGCGACAGCCGCTTGGCGAGCTTTGGGCAGATTGTCGCGGGCACCTGCGACTACCTGAAGGCAGCCTGGCCCGATGAGCTCGAGAAGCTCAAGTGGCGAATAATCGACGCCCCGGTAATCAAGGATTCGACCGAGCAGGTGGAGCGTTGGTCTGTCAACAAAGCGTCTTTCGAGATCACGATTTATCGCCTACCGATTGAGCGCATGGGTCACAGCCGTCGCCCAGATGCGCTGGATGAGCGAATGCACATCGAGCAATTTGTATTTACCGCCGTAGGCGAGCTAATCGACAAAGATCCGTGGGAACTGATTCCAGACCGCTATCGAAAAGACGACTAGCTAATCCGTTTTTGAATACTCGGTTTCTAGCGCACTCGCACAGAAACCTGGCCGCCCAAATTCTTGTAATTCACCAGGGCGTAGTTTCCAATCATGCCATCGACATCAACAACCAGGTTGGCAGCCACGGGCCTATCTTCAGCGACAATCGTAAGAATCTTTGCGTTATCTACTCTGATTACAACCATCGAGCTTGCAGCAATCACGCGTGCCACTCCATTAACCGTGACCTTCGCTGGCTCTTGGTTTGCGTTTACCACAGTCAACTTACTAATTCCTGTCGATGGAACGGTTAGCTGTCTTGACCCAACAAATGTTTCAGCCGCCTGTAGCCAAGTAAAGTCGGTGTTTGGCGACTTGGTTTTGTCTGTGCGCACAAGTCGAATTGAAGCCGTGACATCTTGATCAGCATTCAAAAACGCCGAGTAGTCACCATTGGCGAGTGCCGGAATCTCGAAGTCCTGAACAGTTTTCGCGGAAACCGAATCCTGGATAACTGTGCCAAAGGTTTTCTCAGTCGCGCCGATTATCTGCGCTGTGAAAGTTGCCGTGCTCTCTCCAGCGTTGAAAACTCGAAGAACAGGTGTCAGATCTGAGTAGTCAGGGTTCGTGGCCTCTAACTCAGCCGCATCGGCCGCACCCCTAATTAGGATGCCTGGTATGACCATTGACTCCGCAAAGACTGTTGCCGGCGAAACGAAGTCGACTCCAGAATAGAGCAGACCGCGAACGGTTCGTTGTTGAAGCCATGCGGCAACGGCACCGCTCGAGCTCGAGACATGTATTGCGAATGTTCTGGTCTCAGGAA
>CAZDKF010000102.1:0-4605 GCA_964505955.1 uncultured Rhodoluna sp.
CCTCTACGAGCTCTTCGTTGACGACCTAATCGAGGTTCCAAGTTGGCTTCAGGTCAAAGACTTGGATGATCTCAAGTCGAAGTTGATTGGCGTTGTGGTTGCGATTATCTCTGTTGTGTTCGTTGGTGTGTTTGTTGACGCCAACCGAGCCGATGAAGTGTTGGCCTATGGGCTGGGAGCCGGCGCACTTGTTGCCGGCCTAGCCCTGTTTGCATATGCAACGCGAAAGCCTTCAAAAGAAGACAAGCCAAAGGTCACTGCGGCTAAGAAATAGATCGGGCTCTATTGCAGCTTCGACATAAGTCGCGAAACCGAGTTCATCGCCCCGCCGATTACAGCCGGTATGCCGCCGCCGGGGTGCACGGATGCACCAACGCGCCATAGCCAAGGCCGAGAAATCGATGAGTAACCCGGTGAATGGAATGGCCCGCCCTGCCAGATAGGTCTGGTTGCGCCATAAAGCGCGCCGCCCTCAGCGCCGAATTCGGCGAAATAGCTCGGGTCGAGAATTTTGTAGTCAGCAATTAGATCGCCAAGATTTTCTTTGAGCCCGATTAGCGAACTAATGCGCGCTAACTCACGCTGCACAAATTCGCTTTCGATTGTGAACTTGTTGCCATTTGAAGGTGCGGTTAGCAGAATCGCAGCTGTAGCTTTGCTGTTCGGGTAGACGTGACCGGGTTTGTAGTAATTCAAGAACGCCATAGTTTCGGCCGGCACTTCGGTTTTGTCTAAAGAGTTGTGCAGGGCCTTTGGCGAGCTTGGCATTATCACCGAGTGGGTAACCGTGTCGGCAGGCAATGGGTTTTTCAAAACGGCAAACAGTGCAACTCCAGAACACGAAACCCGCTTCGGTTGGCGAGGTCTCTTGCCCGCGAGAGAGTCAATAATCTGTGCGTCTGTAGCACCTATTACGAAGTCGGCTTCATAGTGCTTGCCTTCGGCTGTAACGACGCCTTTTTTGATGCTTGAAACTTCTGTGTCGAGCAAGATCTTCGCGCCGGCTTCGGTTGCCAGTCGACCGAGCGCCAAGGCGATTTCATAGACACCACCGTGCGGAACGAAAATGCCATCCCGTGCCATCACGGCCGGCATGGTGGCATAGAGTGCGAGGGTTCGCTCGGGAGCGATTCCGGCGTTCAACGTGTGGATTGCGATAATTTCGCGAAGCCCAGCTGGCATCCACTTTAGGCCCCTCAGATAAGCGCTAGTCGACAGTCGCAGACCGTAGTTCTTGGTAATGGCAGTTACGGCCGGAAGTGTCTTGGCGTCGAAGGGGTCGGCGGTTAGCAGCTTCACGATTTGCGGGCCGAGGTGGCCGTGTTCGCGATCGAAGCGTGTCCAGGCCTCGTGCCACTTGTGGCCTGGTTGCACAGGCAGATCGACAACCTCGTCGCCGAAGAAGTACTTTCCGACTTCTGGCAGTCTCTCGAGCTTGAGATTGGCAATCGAGGTTGCGCTGCTCGTAGAGCCGAGATTGTCGTAGCGCGTGAAAAGCTCGTCGAGCACCGCCGGAAAAGTCACCAGCGATGGGCCGGTGTCGATTCGCTGGCCGGCAACTTCGATGCGTCTCGATTTGCCGCCTATCCATGAGTTTTTCTCGAGAACGGTTACGTCATGGCCAGCTTTGGCCAGTAGAGCGGCTGCGGTCAATCCGCCAAGCCCAGCCCCAACTATGACAATCTTTTTCATAGGTTAAGCATGGCCAAGGCGATTGATGCGACGATCTGAAAACCGGCAACCGTGCCAACCACATATGGAAACGCAACGGAATACTTGTATACGCGCTTTGCGTTTTTAGCCGAGTTGTCGCGGCTGATTAGCCAGATGAGCCAGCCCGCGTAGATTGCATTCGCAATGGCAAGCGGAATGTTCACGAATGCAAACATAACGCTCGAGCCAAGCCACCAGAAGCCAACCCGGATCAGCGATTTATTTGCGCCGAGATAAACGGCTGTGGTTTTTATGCCAACGAATTCGTCTTCTTCGATGTCTTGAATTGCGTCGTAAGTGTGTTTTGCCAAACTCCACGCCATCAGTGCGAACACCGCGAGCCACAGCGGCTCTTCACCTAGCGCGAGCGGAACAATCGCGAGCGGAAAGGCGTAGTCGGCGTTGCTGATCGAATCGAGAAATGGGCGACCCTTGAATCGAGCCGGGGGAGCCGAGTAGAACAAGAAGGTCAGGCTGTAAGCCCAAATCCAGATGTTGGCTTCAATCGAATAGTTGATAGCAAAGAAAACGAGGAAAGGCGCGTTGAGCGCGACCACGCCCCAGGCAATCCATGGAACTTCTCTGGGGTCGATCTTTGCGCCGCCGTAGCCACCCTTGCGAATGTTAATGTTGTCGGTCTCTTGGTCGAAGATGTCGTTGATTCCGTAGATCAAGAGATTGAACGGCAGGGTGACCCAGAGCAGCAACCAGATTGAATCCCAGCGCCAAAGCTCGCCGGTAAGCCAAACCGCCATCAAGGTGGTTCCGATGGTGTTGATCCAGAGAACCGGTCTCGAGATGGTTATGAGTCGCTTAAGCACTGTCTAACTCTATGCTCGCCCGCAGGTCACAGTCCCTGCCACTTCAGAGCTCAGGCTATTTTCTTGCTCGGGCAAGCAATTCGCGCAGATAAGCAAAAGCCCCGGTGCTCCAGAGCGCCCAGATTACGAGCACGGGCTGAAAGAGCAACCTGATGGCTCGGGCCTCATCGGTGTTTAGGCCGAAGGCATCCCGCTGCTCAGTGAATTGCGCGATGTTGCCCGGGAAAATCGCGATGAAAAACAGTGCTGTCAGCACGCCAAACTGCTGACGGTAGCGCTTCAAGAAAACGATCCCCAAGCCAAGCACTATTTCGACAACACCCGAGGCAACGACCACGAAGTCAGGCTCTAGCGGCAACCAGGTTGGCACCTGGGCCAAGAACTCGGTGCGGTTAGAGCCGAGATGGCTTGTGCCGGCCGCCACCAGAGCAACGCCGAGCAAGATGCGGGCTATGTGTCGAAGAAACTTCATTCTCACAAGTTAGCAGTTTGCAATGCTTGTGCCAGTGAGATGGCAAACTAGAGAGTGAATATCCTCATGGATTCGGGCAGTAGTCGAGCGAAGATGCTCTACGGGGGACCCACCCGAGGAGACATCCGTGATTAATCGCGAGAAGCTAGCTGAACTCAATGAGCGCGAACTTGTAACCTTCGCACAGCGCAACCCAAAATCAAAAGCTGCTTACGATCGCGCAGAGCACCTGTTTGGTCGCGTGCCGATGACCTGGATGAACAAGAAGGCTGGTGGGTTTCCGGTTTACCTCGACCGCGCACTCGGCAATCGCATCTGGGATATCGACGGAAACGAATATATCGACTTTGCACTTGGCGACACCGGCGCAATGGCTGGCCACTCGAACCCTGTTGTGGTCGAGGCGATTGAGAAACGGATTCGTCACCAGGGTGGCCTAACCACTATGTTGCCAACAGAAGACGCCGAGTGGGTCGCCGCCAACTTGAGCGAACGCTTCGGCATGGCTAAGTGGAGTTTTGCTCTCACGGCAACCGATGCGAATCGTTGGGCGATTCGACTCGTGCGTGCAATCACCGGCAAACCAAAGATCTTGTTCAACGCATACTGCTACCACGGCTCGGTTGACGAGGCTCTAATCGTGGTTGGTCCCGACGGCGAAGGCATGAGCCGCCCAGGCAACGTCGGCTCGCCGGTTGACGTCACAGAAACTTCTCGAGTTGCCGAGTTCAACGACCTCGAGGGTCTCGAGCGACAGTTAAAGCGCGGCGATGTGGCTGCCGTTCTCATGGAACCCGCGCTGACAAACATCGGCATCGTTTTGCCAGAGCCGGGTTATCTCGATGGCGTGCGTGAACTGACTCGCAAGTACGACACGCTCTTGATTATCGACGAAACACACACGTTTTCTGCTGGCTACGGCGGCATGACAATGAGAGACGGTCTCGAGCCAGACGTTTTTGTTATCGGCAAAGCGATTGCGGGCGGAATTCCAACCGGAACCTACGGCCTCAGCGCTGAGTTTGCCGAGAAGGTCTTGGCTCGCACCGACCTCGACTTGGTTGACATGGGTGGCGTTGGTGGAACGCTCGCCGGTAACCCGCTGTCGGTTGCTGCAATGCGAGCCACGCTAGAGCACGTTCTAACCAAGGATGCCTTCGGCAAGATGATCGACTTGGCCACCTACTTCACCGATGGTGTTAATGACCTGTTTGACCGTCACAACTTGCCATGGTCAATCAACCAGCTTGGAACACGAGCCGAGTATCGCTTCGCTAAGCCGTATCCGAAGAATGGAACTGCGGCATTCGAGTCGGCAGACGGTGAACTAGAAGACTTCTTGCACCTCTATCTAGCTAACCGAGGAGTGCTGCTTACTCCTTTTCACAACATGGCCTTGATGTGCCCAACCACGACCAAAACTGATATCGATCGCCACAATGAGGTTTTCGAAGCTGCAATTGTTGAGTTATTAGCCGACTAATTCGGTCGTTCGACTTAGACTGAGCAAATTATGCTTTCTTACCCTTCATTCGAGCTCATTGCCATGGTGGTCATCACCCTCATCTTGGTGCTCGATATTCTCCTAATCTTCAAGCG
>CAZDKF010000103.1:0-311 GCA_964505955.1 uncultured Rhodoluna sp.
CCTCGACGCCATCCTCTTCGCCGCCGACAACGCCAACTTCGATCTCGAGAACTGCACCGATGCCGCTGGTGAGCTTCAACATTTCTTGAGCGATGCTTAGGTCCTCGGCCATTGGCACGGCAGAGCCATCCCACATGTGCGAGTTGAACAGCGGGTCTTCGCCGCGCTTAACGCGGTCTTGCGAAATTGCAATTAGCGGGCGAACCAACTTGTCGAGTTGGTCTTTCGCGCAGTGATCGGTGTGCAGGGCGATTGTGATGCCATAGTTCTTGGCAACCTCGCGAGCGAAGGCCGCCATCGCAGCGGCACCC
>CAZDKF010000103.1:331-4522 GCA_964505955.1 uncultured Rhodoluna sp.
GTCTGCGAGCTCGAAACGTTGATTGCCGGATAAGCAAAGCCGCGACTCTTGGCGCGGTCTAGCATTTCGAGGTATTGATCTGGGCTTGCTACAGGCATGGCCGAACTCCTAAAAGCATCATCGGGATAAGCCCAAGGCTACCGCATGCGCCCGCTCTGGCTGCTTTGGGCATTAGGTTTGCCTTGTGAAACTCAATGACGTCGGCCAGCCAACTCTCGATTTGTTTGCCGCCGCCGTAGCAGCAGCCGCGGGCGCTTGGCCCATGGTTGGTTGTGGCGACAAGTTTGCCGTTGACGAAGCGGCTGTCGATGCGGCATCGCTGCGAAATGCCGACTTCGGGGGAGTCATCGTGATCGGCGAGGGCGAGAAAGACGAAGCGCCAATGCTGTTTAACGGCGAGCTAATCGGTGCCGGTTTGCGCCCGGACTACGACATTGCCGTTGACCCTATCGATGGCACCGCGCTCGCGGCCGAGGGTATCGAGGGTGCCGTATCGGTAATCGCCGCCACCGAGCGAGGCAAGATGCTCGATTGCAAAGACGTCTTCTATATGAAGAAGTTAATCACTGGCGTCGAGGGCCTCGGAGTCTGCGACATCGACATGACTCCAACCGAAAACATCATCGCGCTCGCAGCGGCTAAAGAAATTGCGGTGACCGATCTTCGCGTTGCCGTAATCAACAAACCACGCAACAAGCACGTGATTGAAGAAGTCGAGGCCACCGGCGCAACCTGGGTGAGCTTTGACGAGGGTGACGTTGCAATGGCGGTAGCCGCAGCAACTGGAGATAGCGGTATCGACATGTTGTTGGGTGTCGGCGGTTGTGCCGAAGGAATTGTGACGGCATGTGCCGTTCGCATTCTCGGAGCTCATATGCAGGGCCGACTCGCGCCGAGTAACCCTGACGAACTTGAGCGTGCCCTCGAAGCAGGCCACGACCTCGAGAAGAAACTCGAGCTCGATGACATGGTTTGGGGCGAGCGCTTTATCTTTGTGCTCAGCGGCGTGACCGACGGTTTGCTTGTGCGTGGAATTGCCGAGACCCCTGAGGGTCTAGAGATTCAGAGCTTCTTGCTCGACAGCGAACTCGACGAGGGACACATTCTCGATGTGCGGGTCGAGCGCGAAAACTAGCTCGAGCTAGGCCAGCGAAAGCGAAATCTTGAGGTTGTCGCCAACCTCGATGCCGGCCGGCAGGCGCACGGCGTTCTTGATCGGCAAAAAGTAGCCACCATCCTTCGGAAACAAAGATGTCGTGAACTCAACTTGGCCGATTGTCGCCGAGACGGGAATCACGCCCCAGCCATAACTGAGCCTGGCCGCCTCTGCCTTGATTTTCTTAGCCGCTGGCTCTGGCACAGCAACGAAGTGAAATGGCGAAGGGCCACGCCAATAAATGACCTGGCCCTCGAACTTGAGAAGCATGTCTAGTGAGGTTTGCCGATGGCTGGCTCGTCGAGCGCGGTGTCGAGCGCAGGAGAGTAGTTGATCGTGCTTTCTGGCAGCGGCTCAACGGCAGTTAGGCCAGAGGTCGGCTGCGTCACGGCGATTGCGCCCCACTGAACGGCGGTCTTCACACCCATTGGCACGTTGAAGCCAACACCAAAGTCGTCTTCGCCCGGCTGAATTGGGTTCGACACCACGGCAGCTAGAAAACCGGCAAGGGTGGCGTCGCCAGCACCCACTGTGTTGATGACCTTGACTGGCGCTGTTCGAGCCGACCACGCGTGATCTTTGGTCACGGCAACCATGCCGTCGCCACCGAGGCTTGCCAAGACCACGTCGACACCGAATGCGTTCACTTCGCGTGCGGCTTCAATCACGTCGCCGATTGTTTTCAAGTTTCGGCCAACGATAAATGCCAACTCTTCTGCGTTTGGCTTCATGACGGTTGCGCAACCTTCGCGCGCCCAGTATCCGAGTGGTTCACCTGATGTGTCGAGAGCAACCTTTACGCCCTGCGCCTGCATGCGATCGAAAATTGGTTGCAAACTTACGTATTCGCCAGACTCTTTATATGTCGGCAGTGCGCCGGCGATAACGAGCCACTCCGCACCGTTTTCGCGAACGGTTCTGTCAGTCAATTCGACGATGGAGTTCCAGTCTTCGTGACTCAGTGGGCGAGGTGTTTCGTTGACTTTTGTAGTGGTGCCGCCGTGTTCAAGAATTGTGGTTGAAACTCGCAGTGATCCATCGACCCATAGCGGAATCAGAAATTCGGCTGATCCGGTGCGAACCAAAACGGCTGGGTCGGCGTTGCCGATCGGAACTATTCCGGGTGCGCTGATGTTTGCCAAATGCAGGCCGCGCGAGACGTTGATGCCTTTTCCGGCGAGTTCTTCGCGCACGTCATCGGCACGGTTTACGGCGCCGGAATGCAGGTTGGTTACGAAGTATGTGCGGTCGAGGGTGGGCGCAGGAGTCAATGTGACGATTGGCGAGCTGTTGGCTTGACCAGACATGGAACTCCTATAGTGCTTTCATAAAAAATGCCCCTAAAGCGAATTGGGGCTAGAAATCAGCGAACTACGTTGTAAGCCGTGCTGTGTCGATTATAGCCAAGTGGCAACAATCACCGCGGTTGCAAAAAGTGGGTCAAATGTGCAAAATGCACCATTTCTGGGGCATTCAGCGTTATTGAGATGGGGTTAAGCCAAGGCTTTTGGGTCGTCTTCGTCATCTTCGCCCTCGGCCGTCAACTCAGCCTTTGTGAACTTGTTGGTGGTTTCGCTCAGTTCTTGTAGTTCAACGATCGGCTTGTTGTCGTCGAGCATGCCCAGGCTGCGCTTGTTTAGGTCGCGGGTTGTGGTCAACAGGTTGCGCTCGATGCTCGAAACGAACGAGTTGTAGGCGGCGACCGTTCCGTCGAGCTGAGTGCCCATCTTGGCTGCGTGCGCGGCAACCGTTCGCATTCGGCTGTAAAGCTCGACACCGACGCGAAGAATGTCGCGAATGGTCTCTTCTTGGGCGGCCGAGCGCCAGATGTGCTGAATTGTGCGAAGCACGCCAAACAGTGAGTTAGGCGAAACCAATGCAACCTGGTTTGAGAAGGCATACTCCATGACGCTTGGATCTTCTGCAAGAGTCGCAGCCAGCACACCGTCGTTTGGAACAAACAGAATCGTGAACTCTGGTGCCGACTCGAGGCCCTCGATTGAACTCAGAGCGGTGTAGTAGTTCTTGCCGCTGATTTCTTTGATGTGCTTCTTCACCGCTTCGGTGTGAGCCTTCATGAACTTCTTGCGCTCTTTTTCGTCTTCGGTTGAAGCTACCTCTGGAATGCGAATTGCACGCTCGAAGTCTTGCATCGGAAACTTTGAGTCGATGGGAACATATTTGTCATCTGGATATTTGATGATGCAGTCGGGGCGAATCAGATCGCCGGCCGCGTTGCTGCCGCTGAACTGCTCAAGAAAATCGACGTGCGGAGTCATGCCGGCACTTTGCAAGAGATTGCGCAACTGAACCTCGCCCCACTTGCCACGTGCCTGGTTGTTGCTCAAAGCATTCTGAAGCGCGCTGGTGTTGTTGGCCAGCAGGGTATTCGTTGTCTTGGCTTCTTCAAGCTGAGTCTTGATTGTGTTGAACTGACCGATGCGCTCACGCTCTAGGTCATCGACCTTTTGCTGCATCTTGCGAATGTTCTCTTGCACCGGTGCGAGCTCTTGCAAGATCTTGTTTTGCTCAGCGAGCTCGGCTTTGGCTCGTTCATCGCGCTCTTGGCGTTCGCGAGCTGCCTCAGCAACCTGAGCGCTGAGCCCAAGCACAGTGGCATTGGCGGCTGCCAAGTCTTTCTCGAGCTGAAGTGTGTCAGTTGCCGAACCTGCGCCCTTTAGGCGCTGACCAATTACTAGGCCAATGGCACCGCCTAGAAGCAGTGCGCCAACGGTGAAAAATACAGTGAAATCGTTCATGCCAAGAGTCTGGCACTACCCACCGACATTCGAGGGTTGCGGGCTAGTTGAGGTCGGCAGAGCCGTCATCCGTGGGCAGATTCAGGGGCTTGAGTTGCTGCTTGGTCTCAGCGAGGAGCCCATCAAGGTCATCTGCCCCGTGCCGTTTGGCGGCGTGAATAATAATGCGCGCGCAGGCATCGCTGTCGGCCAGGGCGTCGTGGTGGTCGAACTCCTCATGACCGATGGCATAGGCCACGGCGTTGAGGCGGTAGGACTCCAAGTTGTAGGTCTTGC
>CAZDKF010000104.1:0-3105 GCA_964505955.1 uncultured Rhodoluna sp.
ATCAAACTCAGTGGCGCTTCTAGGTTGATCGCCCATACCTTGCGCCAGTCTTCGACATCTGATGAACCAAAAGGTGTCGAACGATAGATTCCTGCCACGTTTACCAATACATCTATGCCGCCAAGGTCGGCAAGCGCTGCTGCGATTACTCGCTCTCGTTCGGCAGGCACCGCTAGGTCTGCCTGCAGCCATTCGCCACCCGACTGGTAGTCAACGCCAAAGACTCGATCGCCGCGCTTTCTCAGTGCATCGGCTACGCTCGCGCCGATTCCGCTGGCAACCCCGGTCACAAGAGTTCTAAGTTGCTGAGTCATCTGAATCATCTGCCTTTCTAAAAAACTGAACCGAGGTATTCCAAGTAATTGTCTGGCCAACAAGCAAAAACGGGCCCTCGTGTTCGTTGGCACCTAGACCATGCGGCACGTTAGTGGGTTCAATGCCGAGAGCAAAGACCTCGCTGTTCCATGGTGCCTCTGCCGAGGTGCCGAATTCTTGCCAAACCAGTGCGTGGTCTAAGCCCTGCCACTCGACCCTGGCAACCCAGTCGTCGACCTGAACCGAAATCGAGTTGGTCTTTGAGCCCGAGACCACGAAAACTTTGGCCGGTTGGCTAGCAGAGAGTTCGGTGAAGTCTTTGATCGCTGCCGACTCGATCATCAAGCCGGTTGGTGCACCCGAGTAATCCAAGTCGAGAATCTTGGATGCTGGGCAAAGAGTGAGTTTTGCAATCGAACCTCGCTGCACGGGCTGCAAGAAGCGCGAGCCGAGAATCAGATGCTCTGCAAAGCCGGCGGGCTTTTTGGCTTTTGACTTATTGGTCGCTGTGGTGTGCACGCTGACCGAGCAGTCTTCATTGAAAGACCACTCACGAACCAATTCGATTTCACCCTCGGGGTCCATCCAAGAAAGCTTCAGAGTTGTGTCGGTTTGTTCAACGATGGTCCAGTTGGCCTGCGAGGCGGCACCGTGAAAAGCTGCGCGATTGGTTTCGGCGTCAGCCGAACCTGTGTTTGGGGCACAAAGTTGCCAGCCACCGCGCCACCTGCTCACCCAACTCTTTTCATCCGGTGCCGGTGTTGAAGATGATGAAACTGTGTTTGCCCACGGTGTCTCTGCCAGAACTCTCTGGCCATCAATCTCAAGATTCGAAAGCAGTGCGCCTTCGCCAGCGATGATTTCTGCGCGCACATCATCGCGAGCAAAAATCACCGTTGAGCTCATCACTCACCTCTGCGGCTTGAATCAGCTGCACCCGTGTTGGTCTTCAGCGCTTTGATTAACGAGTTCTTTCCCTCGAGAACCACAGTGAGCATTGTCTCTGATGCCAGCTGGCCGTCACCTCTGTTTATTGCTTCATAAACTTCGTTGTGAAGTTGAACGTCTAGTTCTAAAGCATCGCGGCCTCTTAGGGCCTGCTGTTGAATCATGAAGACTCGTCTAAGAAAGTCGCCGACTACGCTGCCGAATTGCAAGAGGAATGAGTTCTGGCTCGCCGCATAAACGGCAAGGTGAAAATCGAGATCGGCTTTGGCGAAGCCCTCTGGGTTGTCTAACTCTTCTTGCATGGTTTGAATTGCAAGTTTCAAGCTTCTGTGCTGATCCATGTTGGCTCGACTGGCGGCTAACTTCGCAGCAGCGGGTTCGAGAATTTGTCGAATCTCGATTAGATCAAGCATCACTTCGTCGCCGCGACCTTCTTCTTGGTGCCAACGAAGAATGTCTGAGTCGAAGATGTTCCAGTTTTCAACCTCTTGAACGCGCGTGCCGATTTTTTGGCGAATCTCAACCAAACCCTTGGCCGACAGCACGCGCATGGCCTCGCGCACAGAGGTGCGGCTTACGTTGTAGCTTGCGCCAATCTCTGGCTCGGTTGGCAAGAACTCGCCCGGCAGAATGCGGCCGCCAATAATGGTGCGGCCAATGCCTTCAATGACTGTCTTTTGCAGGCCTCGAATCGAAGACCTAGACCCGCTGAGGGGTTCATAGGTATTTTCCATGTCCACCTCTGAATGTTAAGCGCTAATGTCCAACCCTAGTCGGTGCACCAATCGATGGGCTTTCGTAAGCGACCTGTCCGTCAATCTTAATCTCGACTTCTCGCAGGTAGGGGCGAAGGGCAACTTCATCCACCTGAATTCCCAAGCCTGGTGCGTCTGGTGCCATGATTTCGCCCGCCGAATTGATTGCGATGTGTTCGACCGATAGGTCCCAGGCAACCGACTTGGGTTCGAGCGGGAATTCGCAAATCTTGTGATCTTCTAGACCAACGAACGCCTGCATCGAAGCCGAAAGAGCTAAGTGCGATGTGAAGGTGTGGTTCACAAAGGTAACGTCGTTTCTTACAGCATGCTCAGCGACAACCTTTGAGGGCCCAATGCCGCCGATTCGAGCCGAGTCAACTTGAATGAATTTGACAGCGCCGAAGTCGATTAGGTTCATCGCCATGTGCTCGGTGTGTGCACCCTCGCCACCGGCAAGACCGACGCTGCCAGAAACTTTTGCTAAGTCAGCGTAGGCCTTGAATGCGTGTGCGAAGAATGGTTCTTCTAGCCAAGTCGCTCCGGCTTTTTGAAGCGCAGGGATTCGCTCAACCGCGAGCGCGACATTGTCGCCCCAAATCTGACCGGCATCAATTAGCAGATCTGCGTCTTGCCCCAACCCCTCGCGGGCAGCAGCTACGTGATCAGCGTCATCGCGAACGTCGGCTGTGCCGTAGTTTCCCCAACCAAACTTGACCGCACGAAAACCCTTGTCCCTCGCGTCGCGTGCTCGCTCGAGTGTCGACTGCGGTGTGTCGCCCATCAGCATCGACGCGTAAGGCACCTTTGCATAATTGTTCTTGTAGCCGAGCAGTTTCCAAACCGGTTCTTCGAGCTTGCGACCCAAGAGATCCCAGAGTGCGATCTCAACGCCAGACCAGGTGTGTGCGGCCTGAAGCAGGGCCATGCTGTTTCTGCCAACGAGTTGACTGAGGCCAAAGATGTCTTTCGGGTCGTGCGCGGTTTCGTGGGTTTTCATGTAGCGATCGGCGCTGATGATGCCGAGGATGGTGAAGATCGCGATACCTGCTACCAGTAGGCCCCAGCCGTGCGGGCATTGCAGCAG
>CAZDKF010000104.1:3115-4520 GCA_964505955.1 uncultured Rhodoluna sp.
GTGATCTTGGGGTTACGAAAGCGGCAATCGACGTTAGCGGCGATGCCTCACACTCTCCCCAGCCAACGCTGCCATCGTCACCAACCACGCGCACGAGAAGCGCATCCTGGCTGCCGTCTGCTTCAAGGGTGACTTCGGGCATGGAGGCGTAGAAGAAGTCGACCGAGTCGATTCGCATGATATGCCCGCCTTTCAGTGGATCCGATGATGAATCTGTCTAAGACTATTGTCCGAGAATACATCATTTCGTCATACCTTTACATCAAATCGTTATAGTTTCTTGACTTTTTTCGGCCAAAGTAGGGTCAAATTGACTCAGTTCATATGATGTAATGACCTTGTAGTCAAGGAAGTAAAAAGTGTGGTTGGCAAGTCTCGGGATTGATTGCCCGCTTCACGAGAGCACGCAGAGCTCATTTGATCTTCGCGTGTGAGTAAAAAGAGGTGCAATACCTGCCTCAAAACCTCCATGAAAGGAAAGCTAATGAAAGTAAGTAAATGGGCTGGAGTGATGGCAGCATTGGCGCTGACCACCGGCAGCCTGGTAGCTTGTGCCCCTGATTCAGCACCTACTGGTGACTTGCTCATCTGGGACACAGGAATTCTAGGAAAAGACGCAACGGAAGATCCATACGCAGACAAGGCATTCCTAAACCAGATGGGTGTGGAATTCGAGGAAGCAAATCCTGGCGTGACAGTAACAATCGTTCAGCAGGGTGGCGACATTTCGTCTAACGCTGCTGCGTTCCAGGCTGCAGCAATTGCAGGCACTGGTCCTGACATTCGTGTTCAGTATGCAGGTGGACCAACCACTTCGTTCGCTGACTTCTTCGAAGACCTTGACCCGCTACTTCCGAAGGAAATGCTCGACTCAATGGCTGGCCAGTATGTTAACCGCGAAGGATTCGCTTCAGACGGCCGACTACTTGGCATGACATACGGTGCTGGAAACCTATTTGTTGTTTTCCAGAACGCGGATGTTCTCAAGGAAGCTGGCATTGACCCTTCAGTGAAGCCTGCAACTTGGGAAGAGCTCGTTGCAAACGCAAAGCAGATTTCTGACAAGACCGACAAGAACGGTTTCTACACCGGAAACTTAGAAGGCTACCCTGGCGCATGGTTCATTTCGAACATGGTTGGTGGCGAGCTAGGTCAGACTGCATTCACCGACATGTACAGCGGCAAGGTGCCAGTTGATCACCCAGCGATGGTGAAGGCCTACCAGGCATTTGCTGACTGGGGTAAGAGCGGCGTAAACAACCCAGATGCTGCGCAGGTTTCTGCTGGTGGTCAGGGATTCGTTGCTGGTAATGCCGGATACTACTTGGTTGGAAGCTGGGAAAACAACGGAATGACCGAAGCGTTTGGTGCAGATGGACCAGTGACTTCATTCTTCATTCCAACT
>CAZDKF010000105.1:0-4455 GCA_964505955.1 uncultured Rhodoluna sp.
GCTGCCGTTTTCGGATTCTTGCCGCAGGCAATCGTTTCGATCTTTGCTGGAGTTTGGGCTGACCGAGTAAACCGCAAAATCATGATCATCGTCGCAGACTCTGCAATTGCCTTAGCCACTTTCGGTCTCGCGCTGCTGATGCTCTCTGGGGTCGATGACCTGTGGTTGATCTTTGCGGTTATGGCGGTGAGGTCTTTCGGTGCCGGAGTTCAAAACCCTGCAATCTCAGCACTGCTGCCTCAAATTGTGCCAACCGAAAAGCTGATGCGAGTCAATGGCATCAACAGCAGCGTTCAGTCATCGCTGATGCTACTTGCACCTGTTGCCGCCGCTGCAGTTTACGCAAGCATGTCGCTAGTAGGCATTTTGTTTATTGACGTCGTGACGGCAATCATTGGACTGTCGCTGCTTGCCACGGTTGCCGTGCCGACACTTGCTCGCGCAGCGAGTGCCGACAAGCCGTCTTACTTCGCAGACCTAAAAGAAGGAATGAACTACATCTTTACTCACCAGTTGGTTCGCTGGGTGATGTCAATATTTGCAATCGTTTTTCTGCTCATCGTGGCCCCATCGAATCTTTCGCCGTTGATGCTGGTTAGAAACTTCGGAACCGAAATTTGGAAACTAACCGTGCTTGAACTCTCATTCGGAGTCGGCATGGCCGTTGGTGGTGCACTGATTGCTGCCCTGGCTAATAAGCTCGACCGAATCGGCACAATAATCACAACCTCTGCCGCTTTTGGCATCTTGGCGATTGTGATGGGCTTCACTACCAACCTGATTCTGTTTTTCAGCCTGTTCTTCGTTATCGGCTTGATTGTTCCAGCGTTCTCAACCTCTGCTATGACCTTGCTACAAGAAACCGTTGAGCCAGAACGCCAGGGGCGTGTGTTCGGTTTTGTCGGCATTGTTATCGCAGTTGCAATGCCACTGGGCATGGCGGTGCTCGGGCCGCTTGCCGATGTGGTCTCGGTAGAAATCTTGCTGATCGTCACCGGTGCCGCAACAATCGTGATTGCCGCTTTTGCGGTCCTACTGCCATCGGGAAAGCGCGCTAGAGCAGCGGCTCACGCCTCGACTGGCAAGTCGTTAGTAGATTAAAAAAGTCGCAAATAAGGCGACCCGTTCAAGGAGATCGACGATGATCAAGTTCATTACAGGCCGCAAAACCGCATGGGTCACGCTACTCATTGGTCTCATCTTCGCGATTCTCGCCTTCGGGCCATTGCGTGCGGCAAGCACCGAGACTACTCCTGGGGTTGGGCTGCCAGCAGACACTGAGTCTGTTGTCGTCGATGAACTTATTTCTACGCTGCCCGGTTCAGACTCAACTGCCGCCGTGATTGTTTATGCTTCCGACAGCACACTCTCTGAAGAACAAACCGCTTGGTTGCAGGGTAGCTTCGACCCAATCTCAAAGATGCTTGTTGGCGGCGCAAACGAAAAGTTCGTTGAGTTCAGCAACCTTGAAGTTAACGGTTCAAAATTTGTTCCGCCCGCTGCGATTTCTGAAGATTCGACAACTGCCGTAATCACCGTTCCGATGGAACAAACCGATGCAACCGAAGAAATTGCAACACGTGTTGAGAAACTGCGTGAGTTGGCAAAAGAGGATGCACCCGCGGGGCTTGAAGTTTATGTAACCGGACCAGAGGGATTCTCTGCCGACCTTTCGGGTGTTTTCGCAGGCGCAGACTTTACGCTTTTGCTCTCAACGGTCATCATCGTTGCCGTTTTGCTTTTGATCACCTACCGCTCGCCAACCCTATGGCTTGTTCCACTTCTGGTGGTTGGTGTTGCCGATGGAATGGCTGGTCAGTTAGCGCGACAAGTTGCTGCCCTATTTGGAATAACGCCTGACGGTTCGGTGACCGGAATTCTTTCGGTCTTGGTGTTCGGTGCTGGAACAAACTACGCGCTGCTCTTAATCGCTAGATATCGCGAAGAACTGCTTCTGCACGAAGATAGACACTTTGCCATGGCGCAAGCGGTTCGCGGTGCTGGCCCGGCAATCATCGCCTCGGGCACAACGGTAACTCTCGCGTTGCTAACTCTTTCGTTTGCAGATCTTGCAGGCAACCGAGCACTCGGACTCGTCTGCGCTACCGGAATCGTAATCGCCATGATTGCCGCTCTCGGCGTTCTGCCAGCAGCGCTCGTGGTGTTTGGTCGCGGTCTCTTCTGGCCGTTCGTTCCAAAGTTCGGTGGCATCAACAAGAGCGACAGCGGCCTTTGGGCCAAGCTAGCTAAGGGTGTAAGCAAGCGTCCGGTGGCCGTGTCGATTCTGGGCGTAGTGATTCTTGGCGCTCTTGCCTCGGGAGTTGGCGGCATTCAGGTTGGCCTTGCTTCAACCGATCGCTTCTTGAAGACACCCGAGGCCGTAGTTGGCCAGCAGGTGCTAGCTGAGGCCTTTCCGGCTGGAAGCACCAGCCCAAGCATCGTGGTGACCAAGAGCGCTCAGACCGAAGAGGTCAAAGCCCTGGTTGAAAACGTCGATGGAGTTGCGTCGGTTTCTGTTGGCGAAAGCAACGGCACCATCACGCAGTTGAACGTGATTCTCGATGCAGAGGGTCAGTCTGAAGAGGCCTATGCTGCCATCAACCTGATTCGCGATGAAGTAGACAAGGCAACCGGCGCAGATGCAAAGGTTGGTGGTCTTGATGCGCAAGCGCTTGATGTCAAGGATGCCTATGCGCACGATCAGCTGATCGTCATCCCGCTGATTTTGATTCTGGTGTTTGTAGTGCTGGTGATTCTTCTGCGTTCATTCGTGGCACCGGTGTTGCTCTTGGCAACTGTGGTTGCGTCTTTCTTCGCATCGATGGGTGCGGGTTGGTTGATCTTCACAAGCGTTCTCGGATTCCCTGCACTTGACCTGAGCGTGTTCTTGTTCAGCTTCTTGTTCTTGGTTGCGCTGGGTGTCGACTACAACATCTTCTTGGTGACCCGTGCGAAAGAAGAGGCCGGAAAGGTTGGCACACGTGAGGGAATGATCAAGGCGCTGAGCGCAACCGGTGGAGTTATTACCAGCGCTGGTATCTTGCTCGCTGCAGTGTTTGCGGTGCTTGGGGTTCTGCCGCTTGTTGCGTTGGCTCAGATCGGTGTAATTGTTTGCATCGGCGTGCTGCTCGACACACTCTTGGTTAGAACGGTTATTGTTCCCGCGCTCGCATTCATGACCGGCAAGAAGTTCTGGTGGCCGCTCAAGAACATCGAAGCGTAAACAATCGCTTAGATAACGCTCGCAAACCAAGCCAGGTATGGAATGCCGACCAACAGGTTGAACGGAAACGTGATGCCTAAGCTCGTGGTTATGTAAAGGCCCGGTTGTGCCTCTGGAAGTGAGAGCTTCACAGCGGCAGGTGCGGCGATGTATGAAGCACTCGCGCAGAGCAGACCGAAGATAATCGATCCGCCCTGACTCATTCCGATTGCCTGGGCAGACGCAACCGCCGCGGAGCCTGCAACAATCGGAAACGCGACTGCGAAAATCAGCAGCCCGAAACCGGCACTGCGAATCTCCTTGATGCTTTTGCCGGCTTGAATTCCTAGTTGCAGCAAGAAGAGAGTTAGCAAGCCAGCGAAGAGCCCTGAGAAGAGCGGCTCGACTTTCTGGTAACCCTCCGAACCAGCAACGGCTCCGATCGCGATTCCTCCTACGAGAAGCACAACCGACTTGCCGGTGAAAACCTCGTGCATGAGGGGTCCAAATGCGCCTCGCATCGCTGCGCGCTTGGCCAAGAAGATACCGATGATAATTCCCGGAACCTCCATGATCGCCAAGAGCGTGAACAGGTATGCCTCGACAGGCAGGCCGGCTTGCTCAACGAAAACGAGCCCGGCCGTAAAGGTTACGAGCGAAGTTGAACCGTAATGTGCCGCGAGCGCGCCACGATTGATCGAATCGAGCTTGGTCAGAGCTTTCAGCACGAAGTAGACAGCAAGCGGAATCAGAATGCCAAAGGCCACGGCCATCGCGGCGGGCAGCAAGACATCGTTTATTTGTGCGCCCCTGAGAGCCACGCCGCCCTTGAGTCCGATTGCTAGTAGCAGGTAGATAGATAAGAAGTCATAGACCTGAGCCGGAATCTGCAGCTGGCTGCGAATTGCGACCACTAGCAGTCCAAGCACAAAGGCCAAAACCGCCGGAGACGTTAGGTTGCTAATAGCTAGGTTTAGTGTGTCGAAAATCTTGAGCTCCTCTGAATAGACTAGAAATACAATACAGGAAAGTTATTTCAGTAATCAAGTTTCATGCTAATTTGAACTAAATGCTGGCAACGTGCCGCACTTATTTGGCCCAGAAAGCACAATTGACATATGACCCAGTGGACTTTTCTCACACACCACGGCCATGTGCTGGTTGCTGTGGTTCAGAATCCAAACCTGACCATCGACCTGATTGCTGCCAAGGTGGGCATCACCTCTCGTGCAACGGCCAACATTCTCAATGAT
>CAZDKF010000106.1:0-4448 GCA_964505955.1 uncultured Rhodoluna sp.
GTCAATCGGAGTGGCACAATGGCCGAGGTGCCGGCCGATGTCGAGATTGTTGCTTCGCCATACGATGAACCGCAGCGAGCCCTCGCCGGAGCGGTTATGGCTCCTTGGCCCAATCGCCTAGAAGACGGCACCTGGAAACTTGGCAACCGCGAGTTCGCGGCTGCCATAAATGACGCAGACGGCAACAACGCAAACCACGGATTAGTTTTTGACAAGGTGTTCGACATCGTGAATCACACCGAATCTTTGCTGAGCCTTGAAACCAAAACATTTGATGAGCGTGCCTACCCTTTTGAGATTCTGCTTACGGTTACATATGCCCTTGAGAATGACGGGTTGAAGATCTCGTTCGAAGCGGTTAATCAAGCCGCAGAAGCAGTGCCATTGGCTTTTGGTCTGCACCCGTATTTTGTAGCTGATGCAGATTCAGAACTTGAACTCAATGCTGGCACCTGGGTTCAGAAAAATTCACGCAATCTGCCAACGCTATCTACACCGATTGATTCTTCATCGGCAGCTCAGCAAGGCCGAAACAGAATTGCCGAACTCGATATTGACGACTGCTTCACAGATCTTGTTGCAAACGAGCGAGGTTACTTTGTGACAACAATCTCACGCCCATCAATTGGCATAGCTATCGACCTCGAGCAGAGCCGCGCGTTGTCACATTTGATGCTCTACAAACTTCAAGAAGTAGAGAAAAAGAAAAGAATGCTGCTTGCGGTCGAACCACAGACCAGCAAAGCGAATTTTTTGCGAAGCCTTGAAGGTGAAGAATTGCTCCAGCCTAACCAGGCGCTCAAAGCTACATGTCAAATCAAACTAAGGAAAATCTAATGAGCAACGAAATGACCTGGAAGCCTCTTGGTAACTATTCAAAAGAAGCTCGTGTAAGCATCGCGGTAGCCGCGATTGCTGTGATTTTCGCGGCAGAGACCTTCTTGAACCCCGCCGGTAGCTACGAGCCGTTCATGTCGGTTCTGGCCTTCGCGGCTGCGGCTGTTGCTGGCTTCAGGGCCTATAGAACCAAGGCCTACTTAGGATTCCTGGCTATGCCGCTTTCGTTGTTCTGGTTGAATCCACTTCTCGGCGGAGACTGGTTCGACTCGATTTCTCAGGTGCACTTTATGGCGCACTCGGCCTATGCCATGCTTTTCGCAATCTATGCCTACACGTTCATGCGCATGGCGGTGAATAAACCAAATGGCTAACGATAACTGGGTTGGCTTTGCCAAATCGCCAAAGCCTGATCCGAACCTTTCGCGACTGCGAGTAGAGAGTAGCTTTGATTTTTCTCTCGCTGCAGAGCAGGCATTTCAGATCGTCACTAGCGCGAGCGGATTGAGTTCTTGGTTGCACAAGACCGAGAAAACAGAGGTTCGCACTTCGGGAAAAATCAAATTTCTCGATGTCGCGGAAGAGTTTGACCGAGCCGTCTTTTCGCTTGTCGACATCGGTCGCCGCGTGGTAATCAACAGTGAGATTTTTGGAGAGATTGATCTTTCGTTCGATAAGAAACAGCAGCGACTAGAAGTAACTTTCACGAAAATGGTTTTAGCTGCCGACAGTCAAAAGCTGGAAGGACTGTTTCACCAATGTCTGGCCGACCTTAAAGCTCAAGTAGGCGCAAGGTCATGAACGCCAAAAAGCCAAACATCTATGACGTTGCTGCTCTCGCAGAAGTTTCGCACCAAACCGTCTCAAGGGTTTTGAACAACCAGCCAAACATTAGACCTGCAACGCGCGAGCGTGTTGAGGCGGCGATGCTGACTCTCGGCTATCAGCCGAATCCGGCGGCGCGTTCTCTGGTCACAGCCAAGAGCAACATGATTGGTCTGCTGGTTGCTGACACCGTGCTCTATGGTCCGGCAGGCATGCTCAACGCTATGGAGCGTCAGGCCCGCAAGGCTGGCTACTTCGCTATCACGGTTGCGGTAAAGAGCGGTTCACCAGATTCTTGGGCAGAGGGAATTCAGCACCTCTCGACATTGCACCTTGAGGGCTTAGCCACTATCGCTCTGAGCTCCGATGTGCTGCAAATGGCTTCAACCATGCTGCCAAATGTCACGTTGATTGCAATTGACGCCGACGACGAGGCAACCGATTTTCAGACCGTCGGCATCGACAATTTCGACGGCGGCTATGTCGCGACCAAGCACCTCATTGAATTGGGCCACAAGCGCATTCTGCACATCGCCGGGCCAGTGTCTTCGTCTGAAGCAAACAACCGCCTTCGAGGCTACGAGAGCGCCATGGCTGAGGCGGAGCTTGAGCCCTCTGTCGTGCAGGGCGATTGGAGCTCGGATACGGGCTACCGTCTAGGGGTCGAGCTTGACCTGGAAGCGGCCGCACCAACGGCGATATTCACGGCTAACGATCATTTAGCGCTCGGTCTCATCAAAGCGCTCATCGGTCGTGGGGTCTCGGTGCCAGACGACATTAGCCTGGTTGGTTTCGATGACCTTCCTGAGTCGCCCTACTTCAACCCACCGCTTACGACAGTGCGACAAGACTTCACTCAGTTGGGCGAGTTGGCAATGCAGCTTTTGCTGAGCAATATTGCCGGGGCGAAGCGCAAGAAGACAGCAACAATCAAGCCGCAACTTGTGGTTCGCGAGTCGGCAACGAGAATTTCAAGCAAGAGAAAGTCGAGCAAGCAGTGAGCGCAAAATATACAATCGGCGTAGATTACGGAACCCTCTCGGGTCGAGCTGTCGTGGTTCGAGTTTCAGATGGCAAAGAGATGGCCAGTGCCGTCTTTGATTATCCAAATGCGGTCATGGATGAAAAACTCAACGCCACCGGCAGGGCGTTGGCACCTGATTGGGCGCTGCAAGACGCCAACGACTATGTCGAAGTTCTAAAGCACGCGGTTCCTGAGGCAATCCGGTTGGCAGCAATCGACGCCAACGATGTAGTTGGCATCGCAACCGACTTCACGGCCTGCACAATTTTGCCGGTGCTAGAAGACTCGACTCCGCTATCGAATCTCGACGAATTCAGAGATCGACCACACGCATACGTGAAGCTCTGGAAGCATCACGCCGCCCAGCCGCACGCGGATCGCATAAATCAACTCGGTCGCGATAGAAACGAGTCGTGGATGCCGAGATACGGCGGTCAGATTTCTTCTGAGTGGGAGCTCGCCAAGGGTCTACAACTCTTCGAAGAAGACCAAGAGATTTATGACCGCATGTATAAGTTCGTCGAAGCAGCCGACTGGATTATCTGGCAGCTTTGCGGCAAGTATGTTCGCAACGCTTGCACCGCTGGCTACAAGGGCAATCTGCAGGATGGCGAGTATCCGTCGAAAGAATTCTTCGCAGCGCTGAACCCTGGCTTTGCAAACTTTGCTATCGAAAAACTCGACCACGAAATCGGTCAACTCGGCGCAGAAGCCGGAAAGCTCACGGCCGAGGCCGCCGCCTGGACAGGCCTTCGCGAGGGAATCACGGTTGCCGTCGGCAACGTCGACGCCCACGTAACGGCTCCGGCAGCCCAGGCAACTCAGCCGGGACAGATGGTTGCCATCATGGGCACCTCAACCTGTCACGTGATGAATGGCGACAAACTTGTTGATGTGCCTGGCATGTGTGGCGTGGTCGATGGCGGCATAGTCAGTGGTCTCTATGGCTACGAAGCCGGACAGTCTGGGGTTGGCGACATCTTCGCTTGGTATGTCAACAACCAGGTTCCGGCCGAATACTTCGAGGCTGCAGAAAAAGCCGGCAAGAGCATTCATCAGCACCTAACCGATCTGGCTGCAGAAGAACCAATTGGTGCGCACGGATTGGTTGTGCTCGACTGGCACAGCGGAAACCGCAGCGTTTTGGTCGATCACGAGTTGAGCGGTTTGGTTGTCGGGCTCACCCTGACAACCAAGCCAGAGCAGGTTTATCGCGCCCTGCTCGAAGCAACGGCTTTTGGCACCCGCAAGATTGTCGAAACTTTTCAGAAGTCCGGCGTCGAGGTGAACGAGTTCATCGTTGCCGGTGGCTTGCTAAAGAACAAGTTCTTAATGCAGCTCTACAGCGATGCAACTCGTTTGCCGCTTTCGACAATCGCAAGCGACCAAGGCCCAGCGCTCGGCTCAGCAATTCACGCAGCTGTTGCTGCCGGCGAATATGCCAACATTCGTGAAGCCGCTGAAGCCATGGGCAAATCGAACCGCGGCGTCTACCAACCAAACGAGTCGGCTTCGAAAGAGTATGACAAGTTATATAGCGAGTATGAAATTCTGCACGACTACTTCGGTCGTGGAGTCAACGATGTAATGAAGCGACTAAAGAAAATTCGACGCGAGGCAACCAATGACTAATCAAATTCAGATCGAACAAGCCAGCACAACAGTTTGCGATCTGCACCAAGAGCTTGTGAAGAACAATCTCGTTGTGTGGACCGGTGGGAACATTGCGCAACGAATAACGTTTGCGGGCGGGTCGCCGGAC
>CAZDKF010000107.1:0-3030 GCA_964505955.1 uncultured Rhodoluna sp.
TTCGTTATTTAAGCGTTACCGAGGTCAAAACGGCGCTTTTGGCTTGGTTTAAGGTCATGGCTACTGATAAATTCGAGGCAATTGTGGATTTGTGCGAATTCAGATTTCAGACCAACTTGATTTTGGAGCACTTATGACCACCAGCCAAACCCAGCAAAGACTCGAGCTACTCTGGGCCGAAGAGTTCGATCAGAGCGCTGGCACCCCGGTGAACCCAAAATTCTGGAATCACGACATTGGTGACGGCACTGCAGCGGGAATTCCCGGCTGGGGCAATCAAGAGCGCGAGTACTATCTTGAGTCGGCCGTGGCCCAAGACGGAAAATCAAACCTTGTCATTCGTGCAACCAAAATGCCGAGCGACAACGAATACATCTGCTACTACGGAAAACCCGCCGAGTGGACCAGTGGCAAAATTACGACCTACAAAAAAGTTGGTTTCAAATACGGCCGAATAGAGGCGCGCTTGAAAATGCCGCGAGGCATCGGAACCTGGCCTGCTTTTTGGATGCTCGGAATGAACATAGCTGAAGAGACATGGCCAAGCTGTGGAGAGATTGACATTTTCGAGGGCAAGGGCGCTGACCCACGGGCCGTGTATGGAACGCTTCACGGTCCTGGATATTTTGGAGAGACACCGCACGGCAAAATCGTGCAAGCCAAAAATAACTTGTGCGACGAATTTAATGTATTTGCCATCGAGTGGTCTGAAAACGAGATCAGCTGGTTCATGAATAATGAGTGCTTTTTTACCGCTAGGGCGGAAGACGTCGCACCGAATGAGTGGGTTTACAATCGGGAGTTTTATCTAATTTTCAATCTCGCCATGGGTGGTCACTTCACCGGAGCCATCGAAGACGAGTTAGCCGAGGCCGAACTTCAGATTGACTGGATTCGCGCCTATTCAATTAATGGTGTCGGCGAAGTGGTTGTTCGCTGATGCAGAATCAAACTTTTCGTTTCGCGCGCGCTCTAGCATTTGCTGTCATTGCATTGGCATTAGTTCTGCTTGCGAACTTGCAAATTCAAACTGCCTGGGCGTCTGTCAAAGCTGCAACCGGTGAGAATTGCACGATCATTGGCACCTCGAAGTCTGAAACACTGGTGGGCACAGCCAGAAACGACGTAATCTGTGGGCTCGGTGGCAACGACACCATCCTTGGCGGGGGTGGCAACGACATCTTGGATGGCGGCAGCGGCAACGATAGGTTGCTCGGCCAAGCCGGCAACGACACGCTTATTGGCGGCACAGGAGCAGACACTCTTGACGGAGGCACGGGCAAAAACCGTTGCGCGTGGATAAGCGGAGACAAGCCCAAGGCGTCTTGCACGGTATTTAGGATTTCAGCCGTTGTGGCTTCGCCATCGCCGAGTGCTTCGGCGAGCGCCAGTGCCCCAGTCACAACTCCAACACCCACTCCGAGTAGTTCATCACCTAGCGGTGGCACAAGTCCGGTCACTCCAACAATCGGTCTGATCGTGAATTTCGAAAACTCTCAGGTGGGCACTTCGAGCGTCGACTTCGGTGGCGAAACATCTTCGATTACATCTGCCGGACTTCCTACCGGAGGCTCTTCAAATAATTACACAGCGCTGCAAACTATAAAGGGATCACTCGGCTGGTCTGGAGTTACATTCTTCTCGAAGCCAGGAACGTCACTCATCAACAACACCTATAAGACGGTGTCGGCAAATGTTTGGGCATCGGCTGCTGGCATGGGAATTCGCCTCAAAGTCGAAAATAATTCAGACATGACGAAAGCGGTTGAAACAGACGCTGTCACGACATCAGCGGGTTGGCAGCGATTGACATGGAACTTCAATTCAAACGCAAGTGGCACTCCTGCCTACAACTCATCGACTGTTTACGACAAGATGTCGGTCTTTCCTCTATTCGGCTCGACCACTGCCGGAGCCGTTTTCTGGATAGATGATGTTTCGATGTTGGGAGCCACTCCACCGGCGCTAGGTGCACCCGCACCCGCACCAACGCAACCACCCGTGGCACCACCAGTGACCGGAACGAAAGTTTTGCTCTGGTCACAAGAGTTCAACGGCGGTGCCAACTCTGTTGCTGACCCGAGCGCTTGGTCAAACGATCTGGGTGACGGCAGCATCTTCAACAACCCAGGTTGGGGAAACAACGAACTGCAGGTCTACACCAACGACGCTGCAAGGCTCGACGGTGCTGGCAACCTTGCCATCACCGCAACAAAAACCACCAGTGGAACCAGCTGTTACCTCGGAACCTGCTACTGGAAGAGCGCCAAGTTGACCACCAAACAAAAAGTTGGTTTCAAATTCGGTTATCTAGAGACCAGGCTGAAGGCACCCGCGGGCGCTGGAATGTGGCCTGCCGTCTGGATGCTCGGTGCCAACATCACCGAGAACGGCGGATCTGTGCCATGGCCAGACTCGGGTGAAATAGACATCTACGAGGGCAAGGGTTCGGCACCGTTTACCGTTTGGGGCACTCCGCACAACCGAAACATTCACTCCGGCGGAACCATAACGAGTTCAACCTCGCTAACCGAGAATTACCACGTCTACGCAATCAACTGGAGCCAGGATCGCATCCAGTGGTATTTCGACGGTGTGCTGTTTCACGAATTCAAAGCCACCGACCCTGGTGCTCAGCCTTACCCGTTCAACCTTGAGTTCTATCTGATTCTGAATCTGGCAATAGGTGGTGGTTTTGGTGGTGCCGTTGACCCTGCGCTCACTACCGGCACGTTGTCGATCGACTACATCAGGTTCTACTCGAACGACGGAGTCGGACAGGTCTTTGTTCGCTAGGTTCGTAAAGCTTCGACTTGCTAGTCGCATCGCCTTGTTAGCCGCGCTGTTTTCAATTGGAATCAATCCGATTGGGCCGGCAGACAACGCTGGTGCAGCGGGGCTGCCAACGGCTCGTTTGGTTGCAACAACCTCTGTGCTGGCCACCGTAGATGCAACAGCGCTTTCGAGTGACTGGGCCAAATACTATGGTGCGGGTTTGAAATTCACTCACGGATTCGTTTCCGCGGGCAC
>CAZDKF010000107.1:3130-4398 GCA_964505955.1 uncultured Rhodoluna sp.
AGTGCCAGACACAAATCCAAAAGGCGTTTACGGACAATTCAGTTTGCAAATTGGTGAGCTTAGTGATCTTCAGCAGTCGAAGGAAATCGTTGAAATTCACGTTCTTGGAAATTCGAGCTCAAACAATTCGCCAGTTTGCAGTGGCTGGACCCCACCGCGAGACGTTTACAAAAAATGGGTATCTGTGAAGCCATCGTCGCTAAAAATTGCGGCGCCTAAAATCCCCGGGCTCTCGATTTCAAGTTTGCTCTGGTCAGACGAATTCTCAGCCAAAAAAGCCACCGCGCCAAACAGCAAGTTCTGGACGGGTCGTTTCTGCGGCACTGACCCGGCCAATGGTGGCGGTTCTTACTGCTCTGGAGATCAGTACAACGTGCCAAGCGCCAACCGGCACGACGGCTCTGGCCAGATGATCATCACCACCAACAGAGTCGAGCAAATCACCTCGAGTCTCGGCAACTGCGGGGCTGCCTATTGTCAGTTCACTTCTGGGCGTTTCGATACGCAAGCCAAGCTTTCGGTGCAATACGGCTACATAGAAGCCCGCATAAAACTGCCTAAGGGAATAGGCCAGAACCCGGCTTTCTGGATGCTCGGCGACAGCATCACCAAGGTTGGTTGGCCAACTTCGGGTGAGATTGACATCATGGAGCAGCCGCTAATCGGCGACTATCAAAATGCCGGCTCGCTGCACTACTCAAACACCCTCGGTGGCTGTTGCACCAACCACATCACGTTCACCCGCTACTTCAACCACACGCAAAACTTGGCCGATGCTTTTCACACCTATGCGATTGCTTGGTTGCCAGGCAAGGTCGATTTCTATTTTGATGGCACGCTTTATGGAACGCTTAGCAAATCAAACGCCGCAACCGAATACTGGCCTTTTGATGCACCTGAGTTTCTAATCTTTCAAAATACAACGCCCGGCGACAAGTCGAAGATGACCTGGAATCGCTCGACAATGCTAATTGACTACGTGCGGGTTTGGCAGCTGAACAAACTCGGCAAAGTTTGGACCCACTAAAAACTAGGCAGACTCTCTGATGACCAGCTCGGTGCTCAAGATTTTCGAAGCTGGTTGGCCTCCGCGGATTAACTCCAAAATTGTTTCTGCGGCCGCAGCGCCAAGTCCTGCAATGTCTTGCTTGACAGTGGTTATTGATGGTCGCGAAGTTTGTGCGATGAGAGTGTCATCGAAACCCACTACTGCAATGTCATCTGGAACGCGCTTCCGCGCTCTTCAATGGCGTTGATTGCGGCTAGGG